>JALRLM010000535.1 GCA_023254435.1 Hydrocarboniphaga sp. | reverse complement strand
TCCTCGGCGCCGTGCCAGACGAACAGCGCCACCACGCGCTCGTCGGAGTCGCCGAAGATGTCCTGCGCGCGCTCGAACATGCCATGGGCGATCGTCGCCGTGAGATGTTCGCCGGCCGCCGTCAGCGCCAGCGTGAACCGCGATGGCAGGATTCGACGGAACAGGTCCAGCGCGCTACGGCTACGGCGGTCGACCAGATCGACCGGCATGCCCTGCGCCTTGAGCCGCTCGTTGAATACCGAGTGCTCGATCGAGTGCTGGGCTTCCTGGAAGATGAAGTCGCCGACCTGCCGCGCCAGTTCCGGGTCGCGCACCCGGCCCGCGTAATCGCGCACGCACTGCACGAAAAAGCGCTCGCCGGCCGGAAAGCGGATCGAACAGGCGTCGAAGAAGCGAGTGCGAAAGGCATCGCCGCCGGCCCAGTAGCGCGGAATTCCGGGCTCGAACGCGAACCCCATGCGGCGGCGGACGGCCTGAGCGGCGTCCTCCCCGTGACCTCTGTCGTCCATGATCTGCAGCTCCTGCGCGGGCCCGCTGAGGGCCGCGATACTAGCAATGCCCGTAAGGGGTAGCACGTATGGAAGCAGACCTGGCGCCGCGACGCTGGGCGCCAGCACACAAATGGGGCCCCAAAATCTGCCCGGCAACCGCATCGACTGCCTGCTCGTCGACGTCATCATGGATTGCTAATGTGAAGACAGGTCGCACGCCCAGCGGCGCTCCACGGACTTTCATTCGGTTGATGACACTCCACGCCCTGGCCCGGTTCGCAGCCGGTCGGCTCCGTTGACTGCCGCAGAGTGGCGGGCCAGCGCTGCGCTGACCCTGGTGAGCATGCTGCGCATGTTCGGCATGTTCATGATCCTGCCGGTCTTTTCCCTCTATGCGAGCCAGCTGCCGGTGCCGGCCACGGCGCTGCAGACCGGGCTTGCGATCGGCCTGTTCGGGCTCGTGCAGGCCCTGCTGCAGATTCCGTTCGGCCGCGCATCCGACCACTGGGGCCGCCGGCGCGTGGTGATCGTCGGCCTGTTGCTGCTGGCCGCCGGGAGTGCCCTGGCCACCCTGACCGACGACATCCACCTGCTCATGCTGGCGCGTGCGCTGCAGGGCTCGGGCGCCGTCGCCGCCGTCGTGGCGGCCTGGCTGGCCGATACCACGCGCGACGAAGTCCGCACCCAGGCCATGGCCGTGCATGGAGCCGGCGTGGGGCTGTCGTTCGTCGGCGCCATCGTGCTGGGCCCCTTGCTGGCCGGCGTGGTGGGCGTGCCCGGCCTGTTCGCGCTCACGGGCGCCCTGGCGCTGCTGTCGATCCTGCCGCTGCTGGCCGTGCCCGACCGCGGGCACAGCCGCGAGGCGGCCGCGATTCCGTCGGCGGCCGGCCTGCCGCTCTGGCGGCTGCATCTGGGCTCGTTTCTGCTCAATGCGACGATGACGGCGATGTTCGCCGCGCTGCCCTTCGCCATTCGGCTGGCGCTGGATCTGCCCGACTCGGCGCACTGGAAGTTCTACCTGCCGGTGCTGCTGGGCGCCCTGCTGCCGGTGCTGCCGCTGCTGCGCCTGGGGCGTCGCTCGCTCGCTGCTCAGCGGCGCCTGTTCATGGCGGCGATCGCGGTTCCCGCCTTCGCGATGGGCGGCCTGGCCGGCGGCACGGGCGATCGCAGCCTGCTGATCGCCGGGATGCTGGCCTACTTCGTCGGCTTCGCCCTGCTGCAGGCGATGATGCCGGCGGCGCTGTCGCGGTTGGTGGTACCCGCGCAACGCGGCGCGGCGATGGGCCGCTTCAATACGGCCCAGGTGCTGGGGGCCGCGATCGGCAATCTGCTGGGCGGCTGGGCACACGACGCGGCGAGCCTTGGAGGGCCTTTCCTGGTCGCCTCGGCGCTGCTGTGCCTATGGCTGCCGCTGGCCTGGTCGACGCCCCTGCCGCCGATGCAGGCGGCGCGGACTTGAGCGATCGGCCGGCGGCTGCCGCTATGATGGACGGCCACGCCGGAGCACCGGCCACGACTCATTCTCGATCCTCCGCATGCGACGCTTCATCGCTGCCGCCCTGCTCTCGCTGATCCCCGCCACGTTCGCCCACGCCGCCGCCCCCGGCGACGAGACACATCGCACCTACGACGCCGCGCAATCCGGACTGCTGCAGATCCGCAGCCTGATCGAGGCCTCGAGTCGTCAGTCGTCGATCGGCTCAGGCTTCCAGGTCGACGATGCGGGCCTGGCGATGACCAACTACCACGTCATCTCCGAGCACGCGCTGGAGCCCGACACTTATCGCCTCGAATACATGCGCACCGATGGCAGCCGCGGCGCGCTGCGGCTGGTCGCCGTCGACGTGGCGCACGATCTCGCCGTGGTGCGCCTCGACAAGCCGGCCGCCAGCACGCTGCCGCTCGACAGCGGCGCGCACGAGCTGCGCCAGGGCCAGCGCCTGTACGCCATGGGCAATCCGCTGGATCTGGGCTTCACCATCGTCGAAGGCACCTACAACGGCATCGCCGAGCGCAGCTACAGCGAGCGCTTCCACT
>JALRLM010000526.1 GCA_023254435.1 Hydrocarboniphaga sp. | reverse complement strand
CGAAACACCGCGCCCTTGCCCAGGTGCACATCGGCCACGATCAGGCTGCGTTCGCGCGGCCAGATCAGTGCGCGATCGGCGTCCAGCCTCATCGCTTCGCCGGCAATGTTGACGTCGAGCATCGCGCTCACGCCCGCGCCTGGCGTCGGCGCGGCGATGCGTCTTCGTCCGCCGCGGCTTCGAGTTCGCCGAGCATGCGCGCGACGCGCTCGTGCAGGCCTTCGCTCGACACCTGGTGGCTGTTGAGGCGATCGGCCCACAGCGGAAACGCCAGCGGCGTGAAGCGTTCCACGTCGACGACGTCGAACGCCGCCTGCTGCAGGCGGAGCAGGGTTTCGGCCAGACGCCGGTAGTCGAGCTGCTGCTCCAGCGCCTCGCGCAGCGCCTGCCGCGTCAGCAGGTTGCCGGCGTCGTAGCGCTCCAGCACGTCGTAGATCAGCCCGCTCGAGGCCTGGATCTGCCGCGTGGTCTTGCCCGATCCCGGATAGCCTTCGAACACCAGGCCGGCGATACGCGCGATCTCGCGAAAGCGCCTTCGCGCCATCTCCGAGGCATTGAGGCTGGCCGGCAGATCCTGCTCGATGTGCTGCGGGCTCAGCAGCTCGCGCAGCGCGGATTCGTCCAGCGAGGGCAGCTGCTTCGCCACGAGTTCGAAGCCGTAGTCGTTGACGGCGAAGCCGCAGGTCAGCGGCTGCAGGCGGGACAGGCGCCAGGCCAGCAGCGCCGACAGGCCTTCGTGCACGTGGCGGCCCGCCATCGGATAGACGAACCAGTGCTGGCCTTCGCGCGAGCGCGCCCGCTCGATCAGCAGACGCCCCGGCGCCGGCAGGCGCGACCAGCGTCGCTGCAGCTCCAGCAGGGGCTGCAGCGCATCGAACTCCGGTGTCGATGGCGGTGCCGCCAGCATCGCTTCGAGCGTGCTGGCCAGCTCGGACGACAACGGCATGCGCCCGCCCATCCAGCGCACCGTCGTCGCCGCGCCGCTGTGCGCGCGCACGTAGGCCGTCATGTCGCGCACGCGAATCAGGCTCAGGCGACGGCCCGCGAACGTGAAGGCGTCGCCGGGCTTGAGCCGCGAGACGAAGCTCTCCTCCACGCTACCCAATGACGGCCCGCGCACGAAGCGCACGCGCACCATGCCGTCGGAGACGATGGTGCCGATGCTCATGCGATGGCGGCGCGCGAGCGTGTCGTCGTCGACGTGCAGGCGCCCGTCACGCGCCACCACCTTGCGATACTGCGGATACGCCGCCAGCGCGCTGCCACCGTGCATGACGAAGTCGAGCACCCACTGCCATTCGGCGTCGGACAGCTCGGCGTAGGCCTGCGTGGTGGCGATCTGCGCGCGCATCTCGTCGGCGCCGAGCTGGCCCGTGAGCGCCAGCGTCACCACGTGCTGGGCGAGCACGTCGAGGCTGTTGCGCAGCGGCCGGCGCGCTTCGATGCGACCCTGCTGCGCAGCCTCGCGCGCGGCGGCGAACTCGGCGAGCTCCAGCGCCTGCGTCGGCACACAGACGATGCGGCTGACACCGCCGGGCTGATGCCCGCTGCGACCGGCGCGCTGCAGCAGGCGCGCGACGCCCTTGGGCCCGCCGATCTGCAGCACCTGATCCACGGGCGAGAAATCCACGCCCAGGTCGAGGCTGGACGTTGCCACCACCGCGCGCAGCGCGCCCTCCTTGAGGCCTTGCTCCACCTCACGGCGCAGCGCGCCGTCGAGCGAGGCGTGATGCAGCGCCAGCGGCCAGTCGGGCCGCGCCTGCCGCAGGGCTTCGTACCAGCGCTCGGCCTGCGAGCGCGTGTTGGCGAACAGCAGCGAACTGCGCGCCGACTCGATGGCCTGCAGCACGCGTGGCAACTGCGACAAGCCCAGGTGCCCGGCCCAGGCGAAGCGGTCGACACGCGGCGGTATCAGCGTGTCGATGCGCACGGCCTTGTCGGCCAGGCCGGCGATGATGCGCGCGGGTTTGGCAGCAACACCCAGCAGCACGCTCGCGGCCTCGTCGAGATTGCCCAGCGTCGCCGACAGGCCCCAGCTGCGCAGACCCGGCGACAGCGCACGCAGCCGCGACAGCGCCAGCTCGGTCTGCACGCCGCGCTTGCCGCCGAGCAGCTCGTGCCACTCGTCGACGATCACCGTTTCGACGCGCCGCAGCTGCGGAATCAGATCGGCATAGGACAGCAGCAGCGACAGCGACTCCGGCGTCGTCACCAGCGCCTGCGGCATCTGCCTGCGCTGGCGCTGGCGTGCGGCGCTGCCGGTATCGCCCGTGCGCAGTTCCACGCGCCAGCGACTGCCGAGCTCGGCCGCGCTCTGTTGCAGGCTGGCGGCGGTGTCGGCGGCCAGCGCGCGCATCGGCGTGATCCACAGCAGGTGCAGGCCGGATTCGTCGTCCGACGACAGCAGCGCACCGAACCACGCGGCCAGGGTCTTGCCGCTGCCCGTTGAGGAATGGATCAGCCCCGATTCGCCGCGCGCCATCGCCTGCCAGGCCTGGCGCTGAAAGTCCGCGATGTGCCAGCCGCGCGCGGCGAACCAGCTTTCGACGTCGGCGAGCGCGATCATGGCGGCAGTATGAAAGCCGCCCGCCGCGGCCAGAATGAACGCCTGCGATGCGCGGTCTAGGCGCGCGTCGTCACCGTCGACAGCACCGCGCACAGCAGCGCGATGCACAGCACCGGCACCGCCGCCGCGGCGATGGCCAGCAGCAGATCGTCGCCGAGCAGGAACTGCGAGATCGCACCCGACAGCACCGGCCCCGCGGCGCAGAAGATCGCGATCAGGAAGCTGTAGGCGGCGAAGCAGCGCGCCCGCAGCGTCACCGGCGCGATGTCCTGCAGCAGCGTCGGAATCAGCGCATTGGCGATGCAGGTGCTCAGCAGAAAGCCGCCGACCAGCCACAGGCTGGCCTGCTCACCGGTGGCGACCGCCAGCGCGCCGATGCAGGGAATGCTCATCGCCGTCGCCAGGCCCATGACGACCGGCCGCGCGCGCTCGCTGAAGCGCTGCCGCAGACCTTTGTCGAGGGCGCCGGCCAGCGGCAGGCTGCCCAGGCTGGTCAGCAGCGTGATCAGGCCCAGCGTGTGGCCGACCTGGGCCAGGTCGGCGCCGTAGCGACGCACGATGGCCATCGCGATCATCGGCGTGGTCGCCTGCACGGCGATCGCCAGGCCACCCGCCGTGCCGAAGAACAGCAGGATCTGCCGGCGCCGCGCGCGCACGAACGCGGCCAGCGATTCACCCACGGCGCCATCGTCTGCCCGCAGGGCCAGGCGCGGTGGGTCCAGCGTGGCCAGCCCCAGCAGCAACAGCGGCAGGCCCGCCGCGCTGAGCATCAGCATGCACAGACGCCAGGGTTCGATGCCCGGCGGCGCCGCATCGGAGCCCAGCACCGTAGCCCAGGCCAGCAGATGGCCACCCAGGTAGAAGCCGGCACTTGCGCCCGTCGCCATCAGCGCCGCGAAGGCCAGGTTCGAGGCCACGCGCCAGCGCTCGCCGACCAGATCGGGAATCAGCGAGTAGACGATGGGAATCATCGCGAACTCGGTGATGCCCGAAGCCGCGCGCCCGAGGAAAAACAGCGGGAAGTTCGGTGCCAGCGCACCGAGCGCGGTCAGCGCCGTCCAGGCCGCGATCAGCGCCAGCAGGATGGACTTGCGCGAATGGCGATCGGCCAGCCGCGCCAGTGGCACCGCCAGCGCGCTGGCCACGAGAATGCCGGCGATGCCGTGCAGCGCGCCCATCACCGCGTCGCCGACACCGAAACTGGCCTTGATCGCCGGCGACAGGATGGACTGCAGGCCGCGATCGCTCATCTGCACGCCGGCGGTGACGCCAAGAAAGACCACGGTCGCCAGACCCGCGACGGGCAGCGGTGCCGCCTGCGCCGGCGAGTCGGCATCGCGATCCAGAACGGAGGAGTGAAACGCCATGCAGCAGCCTCGATGAGCGATCAGAGCGGCCCCGACCGCCGGCACCCGCCGCACGGGGCGCGGCGAGATCGGCGCCGGCGACCCGACCAAAGCCGGCCCGCCCGGGCGGGAGGCAGTAACAATAATCGTTTTCATCCACGGCTTCGTATCGCCGGCTTGGTGCTGGCCAGCGAGGCCCGGCGCGCGAGGAATTGCGCGATGGCCGATAGGCAACATTACCGACAGACGACTCAGGTCGCAGGATGGTGGAATCGAGATTCCCGTCCGCCGATCGGAGCCGATCATGTCCTCGCGCCAGCTCGCCGCCCTGCTCCTCGCCGCAGCATCCGCGCTGTCCGGCATCGTCGTGTCGTCGCCCGCGCAGGCCGGCCCGACCTCGTCGAGCTGCCTGAACAGCTGCGACGCCACGTTCTCGAACTGCCGAAAGAGCAAGAGCACGCAGCTCTGCTACGACGACCGCAACCTCTGCATCGACCGTTGCGACGCCCAGCGCAACAGCCGCGAAACCGCTCGCGAGCGCCAGCAGAGCATCGAAGACCTGACCCGCCGCGAGACGCCGTCGGCCAATCTCATGAGTCAGTGCGCGATCCGTTGCGAGGACAGCGCCGACGCCTGCGGGCAGTCGAACCCGGGCATGTCGGGCTGTGGCGAAGCGCGCCGCGCCTGCCTGTCGCGCTGCGACGCCAAGGCCGCGGCCGCCAGCGCCAAGAAGAAGAAACCGGCGGCCAAACCGGCGTCCTGATCGCATCCTGTCGCAGGTGACGGCGGCGGCGGCGCGCCGCGACGGCAGCCCCTGCGACTGATCGCGGCTCCGCGATCCGCTTTCAGCGCAGCGACTGCGCCTTGCGCGCCAGCTGCTGCGTGAGCGGGTGCTGCGCGCCGATGGCCTGTTCGTAGTTGTCGCGCGCGGCCTCGTACTCGCCGCGCGCCTGCGGTTTCTGGCCCTGCCGCTCGCGCAGATGCCCCAGGCTTTCGTGGAAGTAGCCGATGCGCAGGTTCTGCTCCGGCAGCACGCGCCGCGCCCGCGCCAGGCCATCGACCAGCAGCGGCTCGGCGCGGTCCAGCCGGTCCAGGGCGAGCAGCGCGTCGGCCAGCGTGCGCTGGATCAGCAGCACGTTGGGATGGTCGGCGCCCTGGGCCTGCAGGCTCTGCTCGTGCGCGCGCTGCAGCAGCGGCAGCGCCTCGCTGGCCAGGCCCAGCTGCACCAGCGCCTCGCCGACACGGTTGGCCGAATAGCGCGCCCACACATGATCCACGCCGTGCGCGGCCACGCGGTTCTCGTAGGCGCGGCGCAGCAGCGGCAAGGCGGCCACCGGGTCGCCGCGCTCCAGCAGTAGCTGGCCGCGATAGTGCAGCGCGGTCAGCGTGTAGGGATGCGTTTCACCGACGGTGGCGGCGAGACCGTCGTAGGCGCTGTCGAACAGCGCCGCGGCTTCGTCCCAGCGGCCCTGGATCATCAGCGCGTCGCCCAGCGTGGTCTGCTGCCACAGCGTGCGCGGATGCTGCCTGCCCTGCATCTGCGCGGTCACCGCCAGCACCGCGCGCATCAGCGCCTCGGCCTCGTCGCTGCGATTGAGCTCCAGATAGGCGTCGGCGAGGCTCCACTGCGCGCTGGTCAGGCCGGTCGAATCGACGCCGGCGTAATCGCGCACGAGCTGCTCGTAGAGCTCGGCCGACTTCGCATAGCGCCCGCGCTCGTATTCGAGCCAGGCCAGGCCGTCGCGCGCCGACAGCGTTTGCAGGTCACGCTCGCCGTGCTGCCGGCGGCGGGCGTCGAGCACGCGGTGATACAGGGTCTCGGAATCGTCGTAGCGGCTTTGCAACAGGGCCAGGTAGGCGAGGCGATCGGCGATGTTCAGCGCCAGCTCCGAGCCGGCGCCCTGCGCGGCTTCGGCCTCGGCCAGCGCCACTTCCAGGCGCTCGCGCGCCTTGGGCCAGTCGCCCAGGCCTTCGTAGGCGCGGCCCATGGCCAGGCCCATTTCGGCGCGCATCGCCGGGTAGTCGGCCAGCCGCGTGGCCAGGCGCGGCGCGGCCTCGTCGAGCAGGCCCTTGATGCTCAGCGTGGGCCGGCCGCCGCCGAAGGGATCGGTGGCCGCCAGCACGTCCTCGGCCAGGAACTGCGTGGCCGCGCGCGCCTCGGCGGCGGCGGCTTCGGCGCGCACCTGCGCCTGCCGCGCGTTCCAGAACCCCCAGCTCGACAGCGCTGTGCCCAGCACCAGCACGGCGGCGATGGCGCGCTGCAGCTTGCGCCGCGCACGACTGCGCTCGAGCGCGGCGAGCAGGTGTGACGATTCTTCGCGCAGCCGGCGCTGGGTCGCGCGCTGGGTGCGGCGCGGGGCGAGTTCGCGCAGGCGCCGCGCGAGTTCGCCGGCATTGTCGAGCCGGCGGGCCGGATCGCCGGCGGCGGCGGCGGCCACGTCCTCGCGCAGCAGCTCGTCGTCGAGCGTGCCTTCCCAGCCCGGCGCCAGCGGTCGGCGCCAGTCGCCGACCAGCAGCTGGTACAGCATCACGCCCAGCGCGTAGACGTCGGACTGGATCGTGGGCTGCTGGCCGGCCAGCAGTTCGGGCGCCAGGTACAACGGCGTGCCGGCCTCGTCGTCGGCCAGCGCGCTCTGGGTGAAGCCCAGCCGCGTGATCTCCAGCCGCTCCAGCCGCGCCAGGTCGAGCACGCGGCCGCTGCCGAAGTCGCCGAGCTTGAGGCGCGGCGCCTGGTCGCTGCCGCCGACCAGCACGTTGGAAGGCTTCAGGTCCTTGTGCAGCACGCCGGCGGCATGCGCGGCGGCCAGCGTGTCGGCCAGCGCGATCGCCAGCGCGATGCGCTGCTCCAGCGGCACCGCGAGCAGGCCGCCACGGCGCTCGGCCCAGTTCAGCAGGCTGCCGCCGGCGACGTGCTCGGCCTCGACGAAATACGGCAGGGCCTCGAAATTCCATTCGATGAGCCGCAGCAGGTCGTCGCGCTCGCCGTAGGTGGCCTGCAGCAGGCGGAACAGCGTCACCTCGCGCTTGAGCGCCGATAGACCCGCCGCGTCGTAGGCGAACTTGAACACGCGCCGCTCGCCGGTCTTGGCGTGTTCGGCCAGCCAGACCTCGCCGCCACCGCCGGCGCCGATGGCTTCGCGCAGCGTCCATTGCGGGCGCTGCGGCGGCTGATCGCCCGCGCACAGCCCGCTGCGCGATTCGGCGACCGGCGAGGGCGCGGCGTGCAGCTCCACCGTCACCGGCGCGACCAGCCGGTAGCCGAAGCCGTGCACGGTCTTGATCACGCCCTGCGCCTCGTCGCCCAGGCCCTGGCGCAGCTTGGCCACGCACTTGGTCAGCACCGACTCGGTCAGCACGCGACCCGGCCACAGGGCTTCGAGCAGCTCGTCCTTGGTCAGCACTTCGCCGGGGCGGCGCAGCAGGAACATCAGCATGTCGAGCGGCTTGGGCTCCAGCTTCACGAGCTGGCCGCGCACGGTCAGCTCCAGCGTGCGGCCGTCGAGCTGGCAGTCGCCGAAGCGCCAGCGCTGGCCGCGCGCCTTGCCGGCTTCGGGACTGTCGGGAGACACGGGCTGGGGCACGGGCGGGGCGGCTGCGAATCGAAAGGCGCGCCAGTTTGACCGCTGGACGCCGCCATCGGAACCGCATCGGCGCAATGGTCGGAAAACGGTCGGAAATCGGCCGGGCTTCGGTCCGGACTGCGCCGGCCTCCGGCCCTAGCGTGGGCGCCTCACTACCCCGGCCTTCCGCCATGCGCGCCTTTCGCTTGCTGCTGACGATGCTGTTGCCCTGCGCCGCCCTGGCGGCCCTGGCCCAGCCCTCGCCGTTCTGCTTCGGCGCGGCCGGCGAAGGCTGCCAGACCGTGGGCGAGCGCTCGGGCGCCGGCTACTGCAAGGCGCTGCCGGGCGGCAGCCAGGTGGAGTGCGTGGTGCACGCCGCCAGCATCGAGCTGGACGTCTGCTGCCACAGCCATCCCGACAGCCGCGCCTGCGGCGGCCACGGCGCCGACGGCGCCTGTGCCCACGAGCGCGACCGCTCGCAGAGCCGCACCGCGCAGGGCCTGTACTGGACGCGCCGCTTCGACAGCGCGCGCGCCAACCGCAGCGGCGTCGCCGACTTCAGTCAGCTGTGCGCGCCGGCCGGCAGCGTGATCGCCGCCGGCGACGAGCGCTGGTGCTGCTCGCAGCAATCGGCCGTGCTGGCCGAACGCGACCTGCAGGGCGTCAACAAGCTGCGCTGCCGCTGACGCCTTCGCCCTGCTGCTGCGCCGTTCGCGGCGCGCCAGCCACTCAACCCATCGACAGCCCCATCGACACCCCAGGAGCACACGACATGAAGTCCCATAGCAAGTCGCTGACCTTCGTCCTCGCCGGCAGTCTCGTCGTCGGCCTCGCCCTGCAAAGCGCGCAGGCGCAGAAGCCCGAGGAGGTCGCCAAGATCCTGCAAGGCCGCTGGAGCACGAGCAGCACCGACAAGGAGACCGGCATCACCGAGACGACGATGATCGAGTTCCGCGCCGACGGCCGCTACGTCACCGCGGTGCGCGACAGCGCGTTCAAGCCGCTCAAGGATCAGCAGTCCAATCAGGGCCGCTACAGCATCGGCAAGGCCGACAAGAGCGGCTTCGAGCTCAAGATCGAGCGCGACCAGAAAGAGCCCGAGTCCGACAAGACCGACGCCAGCGAAACCAGCGTCATCAAGATCGTCGACGACAACACGCTGCAGGCTGCCGACGGCTCCGTCGTCAAGCGCATGCGCTGATTCATCACCTTTCGGAGAAATCGCAATGAACCCGATCTTCACGCCCGTCCGCCGCCTGCTCGCCACCCTGCTGCTGTTGTCGCTGGGCAGCGTCGCCACGCCCGCGCTGGCCGAACGCTGCTTCGGCGCCGTGGGCCAGCAGTGCGGCGGCTTTCACAACGGCCAGTTCGCCGGCATCGCCATGTGCCTGCCGGCCAGCAACGGCGCCGACCGCGCCAACTGCAAGGTCAGCGGCGGCAGCATGACGCACGATCCCTGCTGCTTCGACAATCCCAACGGCGTCATGTGCGGCGCTTCGCCCGAGAACAACCAGTGCCGCTCGCAGTGGGAGCGCGCCGTCAATCGCGTGATCTGGAGCTATCAGTGGACGCGCAACGTCAACGACGTGGTGGAGAACACTACCGGCGACGTGCGCCGCAACGACTACTGCGCGCGCGACGGCGCCGGCGTGCATCGCAACGATCGCAGCTTCTGCTGCTCGGGCAACAGCCACCGCGCCGGATTCTGGGATCGCGTCGGCCGTCCCAACCTCTACCGCTGCGATTGACGGGAAGCGACGACACCATGCAACTCCTCGTCTCGACCCTGCGCGCCACGTTCAAGCGCGGCGCGCTGCTGTCCACCGTCGCCGCGATCTGCGGCTGCGCCACCCAGGCCGCGCACGATGCCGGCAACGCGGCCACGGCCGACTGGCCGCTAGCCGAACAGGCTTTGCGCGCGGGCCGCTGGGAGCAGGCGCAGGCGCCGCTCGCCCGCCTGCTGCAACAGGACCTGCGCAACGGCCAGCTGCAGTTCCTGCATGCGCTGACCGAAGAAGGCATCGGCCGCGAACGCGATCGCGCGCGACTCGATCTGGCCGCCGTGGGCTACGCCAATGCCGAGCGCTTCGCGCCGGGCAGCTACTGGGCGCTGCTGCAACTGGGCTTTCTGGAGCTGGAGCGTGGCCAGTATCGCGCCGCGCAGTCGCGCTTCGCCGAAGCCGTGCTCGACCAGCCCAAGCGCTGGGAGGCTTTCTACGGTCTGGGCGTGGCCTCGTACTACCGGCGCGACCTGCCGCTGATGCGACTGGCCGCGCAGCGCAGCCTGGAGCTGGCGCCCGAGCAGCGCGACGCCATGCGCCTGAGCGCCTTCGCGCTCGCGGTGGCGGGCGAGTCGCAGGCCGGCGTGATGGCGCAGAAGCTCGTCGCCAGCGGCGACGACGCCGACGCGCGCTACGCCATGCGCCGCGTCGCGGAGTATCTGGAAGTGGCGCCCGCGCAGCGCGAAACGCCGCTGGGCGAACAGGATGGCGAGTCGTCGCCTCCGGCGCCGCTGGCGCAGAACCCCAGCGGCGCACTGAACCAGGTCGTGGTCGAAGTCACCATTCTGCTGAATTCGGTGCTGGACCAGGCCAATCGCGGCGTGAACCTGTTCGACGGCCTGCGCGTGCTCTACGGCTACAGCAACACGCTGTCGCAGATCAGCGGCAGCCTGGGCCGCGAAAGCACGCGCACCATCACCTCGCAGATCTCCACGCCGCAGCTCGACTACAGCCTCAACCTGTTCAACGACTCGGGGCAGTACTACAGCGTGGTGGCACGGCCTTCGATCACCGCGCACCTGGGCCGCGAATCGCAGTTCTTCGCCGGCCGCACGCTCAACGTCGCGGTCAGCGGCATCAACCTGGGCCAGCTGCAGCCCATCGACGTGGGCGTGCAGCTCAAGGTCACGCCCGAGGCCATCGACGACAAGCGCGTGGTGTTCAACCTCGACGCCGCCCGCTCGTTCCTCTCGCAGGACCAGATCGGCACCTTCGACAGCTCGCTGACCACGTTCCGCCAGTCGGTATCGGCCACGGCCGATGTCGAGTTCGGGCAGACGCTGGTGCTCAGCGCGCTGTCCGAGCAGGTCAACGACAAGTCGTTCTCGAAAGTGCCCGGCGTCGGTGACGTGCCGGTGGCCAACTGGTTCACGCGCCGCAGCAGTGACATCCGCCGCCAGGAGTCGCTGATCATCCTGGTGACGCCGACGCTGCCGCTGAACATCTCCACGCCCGACACGCCCGAATCGCGCGAGCGCTCGGTGGAGCAGCTGCTGGCGCTGTGGAATCAGCGCGTGGAACCGACCTCCGATATCCCCGAGATCATCCGCCGGCTCAAGCAGTCGCGCTGGCTGCGCGCGCCCGAGAGCGGCGACCTGAGGCTGCGCCTGCCGCAGGCCGCGCAATGGCGGCGCGAGGCCATCGAGGAGAACCTGCTGCTGGCGCGGCGCTGAGCCGCGCTACAGCAGCATCAGCAAGGCGGCGCCGCCACCGGCCAGCAGGCCGCAGGCGGCGCCGATCAGCGCCGACCGCAGGTGAAAGCCGACGCCGGCGGAGGCCGGCGCGACGGCGATCTGCCGGGCGGCCTCGACCTGGGCCGGCTCGGGCACCGGACACAGCGTCGCGCGCGGCACCTGCAGCACCGCGCACAGCGCCGACACCGTCTCCAGCGAGGCGACGCCGTGCTTCTCCATGCGCTGGATCGTGCGCAGGCTCAGCGCGGTGGCATCGGCCAGGGCCTGCTGGGTCCAGTTGCGGTCCAGACGCAGGCTGCGCAGTTTTTGACCGTCGATATCCATGCCGGCCTTCAGCCCCGCAGCAGGTCGGCGAGCCAGGCCACGGTCCAGTAGCCGGCGACGCCGCCCGCCAGACCGCCCACGAACTGCCAGGCCATCGCCGCACGGCTACGGGCGCCCAGCGGATGCTGCCGGCTCTGCCGCGCCAGCACGCGACCGCCGGCCAGCAGCGACACGCCGACGCGCATCGCCAGATAGGACTCGATGTCGACGCGCACGGTCAGCGGCTCGCCGTCCACGACCAGGGCGTGATCGCTGCGCAAGCCCCAGTTGCGCCGCTCGGACACCGGCTCGCCGTCGACGTAGACGGTCTCCAGGCCCGACCAGGCGCTGAGGTGCACCGCCAGCCGGTGGCCGGCGTGCTCGAAGAAAAACCAGTAGCCGCTGAAAGTGCCGGCGGTCGGCTCGGTCACCGGAATGTCCTTTTCCTGGGTGTGGGTCGTGTACTTCATGGGCGCTCCGTCGTGGGGTTGATGGAGCGCATTGCAGCCGCCGCGGCGCCTCGCCGCGACGACAGGCGGGCGACAACAGGGCGACTTCTACCCGACAGTCGCCTGAGTGACGGCCTCTGTCGCAGGGCTGTCGCATCGCCCGGCGACGCCTGCGGCCCGCGATCATAGCCTAGCGACGGAGGCCGTCCTGCCGACGTCCCGGGTGCGGTAACCTTGCCTTCAACCCCGTTGTCCCGACCCGCGCCCGGACGATCGCATGCAGAGCTTCCGCTACTACGATTTCTTTGTCGGCGGCGTCGTCGCCGTGCTGCTGTGCTCCAACCTGATCGGCCCCGGCAAGGTCTGCGAATACGACTTTCCGCTGCTGGGCACGCTGGCCTTCTCGGCCGGCAACCTGTTCTTCCCCATCGGCTACATCTTCGGCGACGTGCTGACCGAGGTGTACGGCTACGCCCGCGCCCGCCGCGCGATCTGGGCCGGCTTCGTGGCCATGATCTTCGCCACCGTGATGACCTACGTGGTGCTGGGCATGCCGGTGGCCGACGACCCCTACAACAAGACCCTGCAGCCGGCGCTGGAGACCGTGTTCGGCAATACCTGGCGCATCGTGCTGGGCAGCATCGTCGCCTACTGGGTCGGTGATTTTCTGAACTCCTTCGTCATGGCCAAGATGAAGGTCTGGACCCAGGGCAAGCACCTGTGGTCGCGCACCATCGGCTCCACGGTGGTCGGCCAGTTCGCCGACTCCGCGCTGTTCTACCCAATCTCGTTTCTGGGCCTGTGGAGCACCCAGGCGATGATCAGCGCCATCCTGTTCAACTTCGCCTTCAAGGTGCTGCTGGAGATCGTCTGCACCCCGCTGACCTATCTGGCCGTGAACTCGCTCAAGCGCGCCGAAGGCGTGGACACCTACGACACGGTGACGAGCTTCAATCCGTTTTCGCTGCGCGATGAGGGCGAGCGGCGGTGAGCAGCCGGGACCGAACTGAGTAGGCCGATTATCAGGGCTTATTGCGCTTGATCAGATCGTCAGCTGTCAGCACTTCGTAAGTCGATTCAGGTGCAGCGTAGGACTGAACCAGCTCGGCTTTGAGCCGATTGAGTGCTTCGTGCTCGCCGACTTCGGGAGCAACGGGTTCGCCTTTTGGTTCTTTCAAGTTAAGCGTCGTCGTCTTGGGCATGGGAGTTTCCTTGAATTGGCGACGTGCAAATGTAATCCGGTAGAACTCAAATCGGCAGCCGCGTCTGGGCCAGTCATCCTTGAGCCCCTAAACCACTAGCCTCCCGCCGCAAGAGTTCGGTTTAATGCCGGCATGGTCAGTTCCGACTCGAGCCACACCAATCGTCGCCCGCGACTGCTCGTCAACATCGACGTCGACGACCTGCCGCGCGCGATCGCGTTCTATACCCAGGCCTTCGGGCTGAAACCCGGACGACGCTTCGGCGACGGCGGCGTCGAACTGCTCGGAGCCGAGGCGCCGATTTATCTGCTGGTTAAAGCTACAGGCACGCATGCCTGCTCCGCCAGTGAACAGACGCGAAGCTACGAACGGCATTGGACGCCGGTGCATCTGGATTTCGTGGTTGATGACTTGCCTGCTGCGATCAAGCGGGCCGTTGCGGCTGGAGCGGTACTTGAAGACCCGATGCGCACGGCCAACTGGGGCCACATTGCGCACTTTGCCGATCCGTTCGGGAATGGGTTTTGCCTGCTGGAGTTTTTGAATCGCGGGTATGACGAGATTGCGTCAGCTTTGGGGCAAGGTCACAAAAATGATTAAAGCAGATGTCACATCGCTCGTTGACTTCATTAAGGCGACGGACGTTTTTGATCTACTAAGTGACCTCGTGCTATTTCGAGGCCAATCGATTGAAGGCGATCTACTTCCAGGCATCGCAAGAAAAGATCCACGCAAAGACACAACGGAAGATGAGAAGAAGGTAATTGAACAGCTACAGCTCCAAGGTGCTTCCATGCTTGTCGAAGCCGGAAGCACCATGTTGGCCTTTTGGTTATCGCGCAACACTTCGGATTGAAAACTAGGTTGCTCGACTGGACTAGCAATCCTCTAGTCGCCCTATGGTTTGCATGCTCCGATACTCATGAGGGTGATGTGTATGTTTACGCACTAGAAGCGGATAAGTTCTTAGTAAAGGGCGTTTACGATAAAGACCCGTTCTTGAGTTCGCTAACGAGAGTATTCCAACCGCGACTTAACAACGAGAGGATTACAGCGCAAGAAGGCTGGTTTACGTTACACAAGTACGCGAAGAAGAACGGCCGCTTTGTGCCGCTAGAGCGCAACTCAGAAATAAAAGGCCATCTCCACCAATTTCGCATACCGTCTGATAAGCGTACGTCCATTTTACGGTCCTTGGATCGCCATGGAGTCAGCGCGCGCACCATATTTCCTGGTTTGAATGGCCTCTGCCTGCACCTGAATCGCCGGCATGACTTGATCTAAGTAACAGCCCCTCTTTCGATCAGCGCGTCACCGTCCGAATCTCCCCACGCAGCAACTCGGCCGGCGTATTGCCATCGACATCGCTCGCATTCATGTCGGCGCCGCGCTCGCGTAATTCATCCAGCAGTTCAACACGCCCGAATAGCGCCGCATACATCGCAGGCGTTTGCCCTGCGTTGTTGCGTTCATCGGCATTGCACTCCGCATCGATCAGCCGCTTGGCGATGCGCAGTTCGCCTTTGAAGATCGCGCCCATCAGCGCGGTGTTGCCGCGTTTGTCTTTGGCGCAGGGGTCGGCGCCGGCGGCGATCAGCTGATCCACGGTCTGCGCTTCGCCGTGGTAAGCGGCGAGGATCAGCGCGGTGTAGCCCTCGGGCGTTCGGCGGTTGAGGTCGTAGTGCGAGTCGATGAAGGTGGCGATGACTTCCGTCTCACCGCCGCGTGCAGCGTCGAACAATCGGCTATCGAGCTGGCGCCGAATCTCGCTGGGATCAGACAGCAAGGCGGGCGCCGAATCTTCCGCCATCGACGATCGCGGAAACACCGCAACGATCAGGCTTGCAGCGAGTGCAGAAGCGATGAGCTTGCGCATGACGTTCTCCTTTCAATCCGAGTTCGAAAGCGCCAGCCCGTGCCTCGCGCGGGCTGGCTCCTGAAGCTCACTCCGACAACAACTCCGCTCGCGACTTGATCGTCGCCACGTCCACCTTGATGGCCTTCGCCACCGCCGTTCCGAAGCTCGCATCAGCCTTGTAGAAGTGCGACAGCATGGTGTCGCGCGTTTCGGCATTCGTAACCTTGCCGAGATCGCCAGACAGGTTCTTCACGAGGTTGTTGCGCTCGGCGTTGGACAGGCTGCGATAGAACTCGCCGGCCTGGCGGAAGTTGAGCGTCTTGGCGATGCGCTGCTGCTGCGTGCTGCCCGACAGCGGCAGATTGGAATAGCGCGCTTGGTCCAGCTGCGGCTTGGGATCGAGTCGAGAAGGCTCGTAGTTGACCAGGCCCTTGCGTACGCCGCCGTTGACCGCGCCATCCTGATTGTTGTTGTTGACGTCCACGCGCGGGGCGTTGATGGGCAGCTGGAACACGTTGGCGCCGACGCGATACAGCTGCGTGTCGTTGTAGCTGAAGATGCGGCCCTGCAGCAGACGATCTTCCGACGGCTCGATGCCCGGCACCAGATTGCCCGGCGCGAACGCGGCCTGCTCGGTCTCCTGGAAGATATTGGCCGGGTTGCGGTTGAGCGTCATGGTGCCCACCTTCAACTCGGGCACACCGGGCCAGGTCTTGGTGGCATCCAGCGGGTTGAAGTCGAAGCCCGCGAGCTGCTCGGGCTTGAGCAGCTGCACGTACAGATCCCACTGCGGGAAGTCGCCCTTGTCGATCGCCGACATCAGGTCCGCCGAGGCGTGATTGAAGTCGGCGCCCTGAATCCTGGCCGCTTCATCGGCGCTCAGGTTCTTCTCGCCCTGGCGGCTGTCCCAGTGAAACTTCACGTAGGTGACTTCGTTGTTGGCGTTGACCAGCTTGTAGGCATGCACGCCGTTGCCGTCCATGAAGCGATAGCTGCGCGGAATGCCGTAGTCGGAGTACAGACGCGTGAGCATCTGCGTGGATTCGGGCACGTGGCTGAAGAAATCGAAGAAGCGGTTCGGGTCCTGGATGTTGGTGTCCGGGCTGGGCTTGAGGCTGTGCACCATGTCGGGGAACTTGATCGCATCGCGAATGAAGAACACCGGCAGGTTGTTGCCCACCAGATCCCAATTGCCTTCGCTGGTGTAGAACTTGGTGGCGAAGCCGCGCGGATCGCGCAGCGTCTCGGGCGAGTGGTTGCCGTGAATCACGGTGGAGAAGCGCACGAACACCGGCGTGGTGGTGCCGGGCGTGAACACCCTGGCCTTGGTGTAGGCGCTG
>JALRLM010000515.1 GCA_023254435.1 Hydrocarboniphaga sp. | reverse complement strand
CCGCATCGTCGCCACGGCCGGCCTGCAGCCACTCGCGCAGGCGGATCAGCCCGCGGCGCATATGCGATTTGACCGTGCCCAGCGGCATGCCGGTGCGCTCGACGATCTCCGACTGGGTGAGCCCGTAGACGAAGCCCAGGTCGAGCACCCTGCGCTCGTCGGGCTTGAGCTGGGCGAGGCCGCCGCGTACCGCGGCAAAATCCGCCCCGAGTTCGGCCGCGAAGGCCGGATCGTCGCCCGACTCCAGCTCGACTTCGTCGATGTCGGTGCTTTCGGGCAGGCGCGCGCGAAAGCGATCGATGAGCCGGCGACGCGCGATCATGCCGACGAACAGCGATTCGCCGCCCTTGCTCGAATCGTATTTGCCGGCCGAGCGCCACACTTCGATGAAGATCTCCTGCACCGCGTCCTCGGCCTCGGCGCGGTCGCCGTGCGTGGAGCGCAGCGCCAGCGACCAGACCATGCCGCCAAACCGACGGATGCAGTCCTGCATGGCCATGCGGTCGCCTCGGGCGATGCGGGTCAGCAGGTTGTCGGACCCGTCGGGTGTCATCCAATTCGCAGGCGTCTGGAGGCCGGATGCACCGGCGCTGAAGGCAGTCCGACAGGCTAAGGCCAAAGCCGCTGCCTGTGAAGGCGCGGCGGCCAAAAAAACCGAACGAAGACCGCGATCTGCGTGCGATGGCCTCCCCCGGGCAGACAGGCCGCAGACAGTTGGGCGCGAGTACGGTGCGCTCTCCGCCTTCTGCCGAAGGTTTCCGGGAGCCGACCATGGAACGCTCTACCGCCGCGACGGGCCTGGGCCCGTCACCCCACGATGATCTCGCCTATAAACGCCTGCTCGCCATCGTGCCGGCCGGCAACGGCCAGTGCGCCGCGCTCGCGCAGTCGGTGGCGCTGGCCAGGCGCTGCCAGGCCGAACTGCTGCTGCACGCCTTCACGCACGCGGCCGGCGCCGAATCACCGGGCCGCGATGGTCGCCCGCCCGACGACGACAGCTGGCTCGCCGCCACCATCACGCTGCTGCAGTCCGAGGGCCTGCGCATCTCGGGACGCCTGATCACCGATCAGCCCGGACACGAGGCCATGCTCGCGGACATCGTCAGCATCCGGCCCGATCTCGTGATCAAGGAGATGGGCCGCGAGTCCGGGCTGCGCCGGCTGTTCTCGACACCCGAGGACCGCCATCTGGCACGCAGCAGCGCGGCACCGCTGATGATCGTCGGCCAGGGCAGCGCGCAGTTGCCGACGCGGCTCATCGCGGCCGTGGAAACGTCCGGACTCGACGATGTCGAGTCCACCAATGCCCGGGTCGTGTCCGAGGCCCTGCGGCTGGCCGCCTCCACGGGCGCCGAGTTGCACATGGCCCATGCTATCGAGCCCGTCATCACCGTGCCCGAGGATGCCAGCCTGCAATCGGCGGCGGCTGCGCCGGTGCTGACCGAAGAATTGCAGGCCTTGCATCGCCAGCGCTTCGAAGCCATTGCCCGGCGCTACGACATTCCCGCCACGCGCCAGCACCTGGTGATGGGCCCCATCGATGCCGCGCTCGAGGATCTCGGCGAGCGCATCGGCGCCGAACTGGTCGTCGTCGGCCATCACGGGCGCACGGGTTTTCAGCGCCTGTTGCTCGGCAGCACGAGCGAGCACCTTCTGAGCCACGGCAAGCTCGGCGTGCTCGTGGCGCGTCCCTGATCCACCGTCGCGCCGGCCCAGGCCCGGCGCGGTGGCTTCCGGCATGCGGGATCCGGTAATCGCAAAAACTCTCAAAAAGATGGGCTAGTCCTTTCATTTACAAGCCGGTTTTGGGATCGCCGCGAGCTCGGACAAAACCGCGACCATGTCTCGTTTCGCGAGCGCCAACCTGCTAGCCTTGCCGCGGATTTTCGACGCACCGATGGCGCAGCCCGCCAGCGGGGCCGGGGTGGCCGAGCCGCGAGGCTCGCGCGTCGACGATCGATTGCCCGAATCGTCTTCGCGAGCGCGGAAGGATCAGGACCATCCGTCTCCCGAATATGGCCCTTGGTCATTTGTCTAGGTCACGAGAAGCCCGAGCACTCAACAATCGGGCCTGAACGAGGCGACAGGTTGTCGCCGTTGGGAGAGCAAGTAGATGTTCTTTCTGCGTCTTGCCGGCACATTGACGTGCCTCATGCTGCTGGCTGCCTGTTCGCTGCTGTCGTCCTCGCAGGACGAGCCGCAAGGCTACGATCCGGCCACCATCGCCAATCCGGCCTGGGTGCCGCCGCCTGTGAGCCAACTGCCCTACGGCAGTCGCATCGGCATCATGACCGCGGTCGACAATGAGCTGGCCGTCGTCCATACGGGCACCGGCGGCAGCGGCAACTACAGCCGACCGACGAAGCCCAACTTCGACCTTCCGGGCTACATCACCGAATCGCTGCGCAAGCGCATGCTGGCCAGCCTGCCTTACGCGCCCGTGCTGGTGCGTCCCAGCACACGCCTGATGCGCGAAAAAACAAGCTGGCAGGACAGCTGGAGCCGTGCCACGCAGTCCTTCGGCAACGGCTGGCAGCAGGAATTCGACGCGGTGATGAAGCAGAACCGCCTGTCCATGCTGATCGTCATCTCGCCCTACGACATGGACGACGGCATCGCCGGCACGCGGCAGCGCATCATGGGCAGCGGACTCTACAACCGCAGCTTCCTGAGCCAGAAGCAGAACGCGGTATTCTCGACGCTGCGCTTTCATCGCATCGTCGGCACGCCCGGCAAGCTGCAGGATCCGGTGGTGATTCCGGGTGAGCGGCTCTACGGCGACCTCCAGAACTTTCCCGCGACGCTGCCGAGCCCGCTGTCGGCACCGCTGCAGAACAGCCTGGAACTCGCGGTCAAGAACATCGTCGACCAGAAGACGACGATGCTGGTCCAGGCAATGAAGTAAGCGTCGGCATCGGCGCGATGCGCTACCGTAGCGCTCATCCATTAAAACCATAAGGAGAGCGCCATGGCCGCAGCAAGCATCTACGACTTCGAAGCCCGCCACATCGACGGCAAGTCAGTATCGCTGGCGGACTATCGCGGCAAGACGCTGCTGATCGTCAACGTGGCCAGCCAGTGCGGTTTCACGCCGCAGTACCAGGGCCTGGAAGCCATGTACCGCCGGCTCAAGGACCGGGGTTTCGAGGTGCTGGGCTTTCCCTGCGACCAGTTTGGTCACCAGGAACCCGGCGACGAAAACGAGATCAGGAACTTCTGCTCGCTGACCTACGACGTGAGCTTTCCGATGTTCGCCAAGATCAAGGTCAACGGCGACGACGCGCACCCGCTCTATCGCTATCTCAAGCAGGCCCAGCCCGGACTGCTCGGCAGCGAGGGCATCAAGTGGAACTTCACCAAGTTCCTGGTCGACCGAGACGGCAAGGTGCTGCGCCGCTATGGTTCGATCGACAAGCCCGAGGCGATCGAAAAAGACGTGGCGAAGCTGCTATGAGGCCTCGTCGCTCGCCTCGCCCTGCTTCGAGGCGATGAGCTTGGACTTGGCCGGCGCGCCTTCGGGCGATGCCAGGAAGTCGGTCGCAAAGGCATCGTAGCGATCCTCCTCGATGGCCGTGCGGATGCGCTGCATCAGGCTCAGATAGTAATGCAGGTTGTGGATCGTATTGAGCCGCGGCCCCAGCATTTCGTCGCAGCGATCCAGATGATGCAGGTAGGCGCGCGAGTAGTTCCGGCAGGTGTAGCAATTGCAGGCCGGATCGAGCGGCGAGGCATCGCGGCGATGCGCGGCGTTGCGAATCTTGATCACGCCTTGACTGGTGAACAGATGTCCGTTGCGCGCATTGCGCGTGGGCATCACGCAATCGAACATGTCGATGCCACGGCCCACGGCCTGCACGATGTCGCGCGGCGTACCCACGCCCATCAGATAGTGCGGCCGGTCGGCCGGCAACTTCGGGCCCACCGCATCGAGTACCTGCAGGCGTTCGACTTCGGGCTCGCCGACCGAGAGGCCGCCGACGGCATAGCCGTCGAAGCCGATCTCCGATAGCCGCTGCAAGGACTCCAGTCGCAGCGGCGTATGCATGCCGCCCTGCACGATGCCGAACAACGCATTGGCATTGTCGCCATGCGCGGTCTTGCAGCGCGTGGCCCAGCGCGCCGACAGTTCCATGGAATCGCGTGCCTGCTTCTCAGTAGCCGGATATGGCGTGCACTCGTCGAACTGCATGATGATGTCCGAGCCCAGGCCATGCTGGACCTCGATCGAGCGCTCGGGCGTCAGGAAGATGCGATCACCGTTGATCGGCGACGCGAACTTCACGCCCTCTTCGCTGATCTTGCGCAGTTCGGCCAGGCTCCAGACCTGGAAGCCGCCCGAATCGGTGAGGATGGGGCCGCTCCAGTTCATGAAGCCGTGCAGGCTGCCGAAGGTGTCGCGGATCAGCTGCTCGCCGGGCCGCAGCATCAGGTGAAAGGTGTTGCCGAGAATGATCTGGCTGCCGACCGCGCGCAGTTCCTCTGGCGACACGCTCTTGACCGTGCCGTAGGTACCCACGGGCATGAAGATCGGCGTTTCGACCACGCCGCGCCCGAAGCGGAGCCGACCGCGCCTGGCGGCGCCCGAAGTGCTGATGAGCTGAAAATCCACGACGACCCAAACCCGCGAAGCGCACCGGGCGCAAGGCGCGCGTTGTAGCGAGAACGGCCCCTGCTTGCAAGCTCAGGCGTCGAGCGGACTGCGCAAATCCGACGGCGCGGCGACGGCGCCGCCATCCTGCCCCAGCAGCCTCTGTACCGAGGCCATGTCGCAACCCGACTCCAGCAGATGGCTCGCGAAGCACTGGCGCAGCGTCAACGAACTGGCGGACTTGGCGATATGCGCCGCCGCCAGGGCTCGCGCCAGCGAGCGTTCCACGCACTTCTCGCTCAGGTGATGCCGGCGGATCGCATCGGGGGATGGCTCCAACGAGTAGGTGTCGGCGACGAACAGGTATTGCCAGTTCCACTGTGTGGCGGCCCCCGGGTCGGCGCTCACGTCGGGCATCCAGACATCGGCCACGCCGGTCGCCAGGTCGGCCTCGTACTGCACGCGGCGGCGCTCGAGATGCGCCTGCAGGGCCGGCACCAGGGACCGCGGCAGCACGGTCACGCGCTCCCGCTGGCCGCGGCCGTCGCGCACCACGATCTCGTGGCTCGGCAGCTGCAGGTCGCCCACCCGCAGGCGCAGGGCCTCGGCCAGCCGCAGGCCGGCGCCGTATAGCAGGTGTAGCACCAGGCCATCGCCCTCGACCCCGGCCTTGTCGAGCAGGGCCCGTACCTGCTCGCGCGTCAGGGTGACGGTGACGTAGCGGGTCTTCTTGGCCCGAGCCGGCTGGCGCAGCGTCGGCAGCTCGCGCGCATACACGTGGCGATACAGGAAGACGAGAGCCGACAGCGCCTGGTTGCGCGTGGTCTGCGCGGCCGAGCGATCGACCACCAGATGGGTCAGGAAGGCCTCGATCTCGGGCGCCCCCATGTCGCAGGGGTTCCGATGACCATGGAACTGCAGATAGCGCCGGACCCAGTCCAGATAGGATTCTTCGGTGCGCGCGCTGTAGCGCTTGGCCCGAAGCTGTGTGCGGACATGATCCAGCAACTGCGGACCGCCGCCCGCAGGTGTGATGTCAAGCATCAGGAACTCCCCACATAGCGGTTCGATCGTAGCGCCCCCCGGCACCCACCGACGTGACGCGATCGTCACCTTTGCATGATCGGCGAATCCGACCTCCCCGTCGAAGGGAAATCCGCCCTACGGTAGCCGCGGCATAGACTGGTCCGGCCGTGTCTATCCAGCCCCAACAGGACGAACGCCATGCCTCATCAGCCCTCGAACCCGGCTCCGCCATGTTCCTCGGCCACCACACCGCCGGCACGGATCCCCGGCGCGCCGGCGCTGCGCCGATCGTTCGCGGTCAGGCTGGGCTACGCCGGACGACAGGCCGCATGACGACGATCAGCAGCGTGCGCACCTACTGCCTGTCGCTGCCCCAGACCACCGAGGCGCCGCACTTCAACTACTCGTCGTTTCGCGTCGCCGGCAAGATCTTCGTCACCGTGCCGCCCGAGGAAACGCATATCCACGTCTTCGTCGGCGAGCAGGAGCGCGAGACCGCGCTCGCGGTGGCGCCCGAGGCGCTCGAGAAACTGTTCTGGGGGCAGCGCGTGCTGGGCCTGCGCGTCAACCTGGCGCTGCTCCGCGAGCCGATGCTTCGCCAGCTGCTGCGCCAGGCCTGGCGCCACAAGGCGCCCAAAAAGCTGGCGACCACGGCACTGCCCGACTGACGGCGTGCCTCAGGCCATCGCCGCACCGCCATAATCGCGGACGGCATCGAACCGATCCGCTCAGGGGGAGCATGGCAATGGACCGCAGGATTCGAACGATCGACGTATTGCTGCTGGCCATCGCCCTGGGCGCGTCCGCCCCTGCCCGCGCCCAGCCAGCGCTGCTCTCGCACGACGAGCTGCATCGCTGCGCCACGCAGGTCCAGAGCCTGCGACAGGATTCCGATCGCCTGATGCGCCAGACCACGCAGATGCAGGCGCGCAAGTCGTCCATCGAGGCGCAGGCTCTGAAACTGCAGGCCGAAGGCGATGCGCTGCCGGCCGACGACCTGCGCGGCCATCTGGCGCTCAACGAGCGCCGCAAGCAGCACAACGAAGAGACCGTCGCCTTCAACGCCCAGATCGCCCAGCTCAAGCAGCAGATCGGCGCGGTCAACGTGGTGCGCCAGCAATACGACCAGAACTGCTCCAGCCGCTCCTATCGACGCACCGACTTCAACGGTCTGGCGCCCGATGCTCAGCAAGCCATGCGCGCCGGCCTGGACGACGTGCGCGTGCCCTACCTGGACGGCGATCCGCTGGCCTCGCCGCGCTGATCGCCCACCGTGCGGCACGGATGCGCTACCCTGCGCGCCCCGCGTCGACAGGCCCCAGCAATCGCGTCATGACCGATTCCGCGCAGTACGAAATCCACATGTTCATGTGCGTCGCCAAGGTGGCGAGGGCCGGTCGCTACCCGCTCGACGAGCATCATCCGATCCTGGTGCTCATTCGCCAGCCTGCCGGCTGCGACCACGACATGGACGCCGCCGAACTCGCCGTTCTGCGCGGCGGCTGGACCGAAATCGACTTCACGCGCGCCGGCACGCTGCCGCCCGAGGCCGCGCAGCAGACCGACGAGCCGTTCCGCTCCTGCTATCTCGAAGCGGTGGAAAAAGGCAGCTCGCTGATGGTCTACGACACCATCGTCACGCCCAAGCCGGCCAACAAGGCGCCGGCCTCGCCCGAGCATCCGCCGGGCTGAGCATGTCGCCGGACACGTCCGCCCGCCGTTGTCCGCTCTGTGAAGGCGACAACGCCTGCGCGATGGCCACCGGCAGCCCGGAAACACCGTGCTGGTGTACTCAGCTGCACTTCGATCCGGGCCTACCGGATCGCCTGCCTCCCGAACAGCGCGGCCTGCGCTGCATCTGCCGGCAATGCGCGACGGCGCCTACTCGCGATAAGCCGTCGCAATTCTGATTCCGGCTTCGAGAGCTTCAGACTATCGAACTCATGGAAAGCTTTTGCTGGCGGACTTGTTGAGAGTCATTATCATCTCGGTCCATCGTCTTTGCGACATCACGGAGCCCGACATGGCCAAGACCCTGACTTTCGCCTGCATGCACTTCACCGTGGCCTTCACGGTGGTTTACCTGATGACGGGCAGCTGGCTCACGGGCGGACTCATCGCGCTGGTGGAACCCTGCTGCAACACCGTGGCCTTCTACTTCCACGAAAAACTGTGGGCGCGCTGGTCTAATCGGCAGGCTGCGCAGCAGTCGATGCCGGTCGGCGACTACGCCGTCGCCTGAAAACGCTCAGCCGCGTCGCGCGGCCGCGATGGCGCGACGATGCTGCTGGAACACATGCCGCTCCAGCGCCTGCTGCGCCGCCTCGCCAGCCGGCAGCAATTCGGCCTCGGTGATGCCGCCGTCCACCGACAGCAGGCGCGCAGGCCAGCGCAGCGGCTGCAGCACCACGGGATGCAGATGCACTTCCACCAGGCCGCTGCTGCCCAGCGGCGGGGTCTGCGCATCGGCCGGCCACTTGAGGCTGCACCACGACAACTGCAGAGCCCGCTTGGCGGGCCGGTCGAGAAAGCGCGGCGCAAGCTCGCCGATCGCGGTGAGCAGCAGATCGAGCTTGGCATGCAGACGCTGGATCTCCAGGTCCTGGGGCGTGGGCTGTTCGATCGCCACGCCGCGTTCCTCGAACTGCGACATCTGCGTCAGCACGCGCAGATTGGCTTCGGACCAGTAGTCGATCGCCGCGGCGTCGAAACCGGCGTCGACGGCCACCCAGCGCATCGGCGCCTCGAGCCGATAGCTCAGCGGTCCGTTGCTGTGCGCGGGCGTGTTCATGGCGGCGACTTTACGCTCAGCGCGGCTCGGGTGCGATCTGGTCCCAGCCGGTCTTGATCGTCATGACCAGGCCCGAGACTTCGGCCAGCGCATCGGCGTCGTTGCTGGCATTGGCCTGCGTCATGCGACGCAGCATGTAGTCGTAGAGCGCATCGAGGCGCTGCGGCAGTTCGCCGCCCTGCCCGTGATCGAGCACGATGCGCAGATGTTCGACGATGGCCATGGCGCCGTTGATGGCGCGCAGCTTGGCGCTGACATCGCGACGCGCGATGGCCGAACGCGCCAGCGCCAGCCGTTCGAGCGCCCCTTCGTACAGCATCGCGATCAGGCGATGCGGACTGGCCTCGGCGGCGATGCTGGCCGAAGCGGTGTCGTTGTAATAGCGCATGCGCGCTGCAGTGGCCATCGAGAGAGACATGCTGCAAACCTGCTGTCCGGTGATGCTTCAGGAATCGGCTGACAACGCCAAAACTGTAGTGCCGATCGCAGCTTGCGGCGCCATTCGGTGTAACGAAAAAGCCGGCCGCAGACGACAAAAAAGCCGCACCGTCCGGCAGACGGCGCGGCTCTTCGACAGGCGAGCGACAGCGATCAGCTCTTGAGCTTGTAGCGCTCGTTGTCCATCTGGTCGAGATAACTCGCCACGTTGTTGTACTTGCTGACGATGGAGTCGAGCGAGCTGAACTGCGCGCGATACCGCGTCTCGGCCTTCTCCATGCGCAGGTCGAGCGCATCGCGATCGTCGTCGACTTTCTGCAGCTGCTTGTTGAGCGCGTCGAGCTTGGTGTCGAACTGCCCGTCGTCGCCGGCGTAGTTCTTGAGCGTGGCGCTGAGCTGGGTGGCGATGCCGCCGGTGCCGTTGAACAGTTTCTGCACCGAGGCGCTGTCGGCCGACAGCGCGGCCGACAGCTTGTCGGAATCGATCTTCAGCGTGCCGTCGAGCTGCGTGCTGATGCCGATCTGCGACAGCATCTGATACGTGCCCGAGTCCACGCTGCTCGACAGACCCGAGCGCAGCGCCTGCATGGCCGCGCGCGTGCTGGCATCGCCCATCAGCGCGCCACCCGACGAGGTCGCGGCGTCATACGCGGTCAGGCTCTTGTAGGTCGACAGCAGCGAGTTGTAGGCGTCTACGAAACTGGTGATCGCATCGGTGGCGGCCTTCTGGTCCGCCGCCACGGTGATCGTCGTGGTGGTGCCGACCTGCGCCTTGAGCAGGTCGATGTTCACGCCGTCGACGACACCGACGATGGTGTTGTAGCTGCTCGTGCGCGTATAGCCGTCGACCTTGATCTGCGCATCGGACGCGGCCTGCAGATCGCTGAAGCTGGTCGCCGTGCTGGTTACCGACAGCGCGCTCGCGGTGCCGGTGTTCTTGGACGTCAGCACCAGGCGCACGCCACCGTCTTCCTGCACCAGCGTGGCGGTGACGCCCTTGTTGTCGCTGGCGTTGTTGATGGCATCGCGCAGGCCGGCGACCGTCGTCGTCGAACTCAGGTTGACCGAGAACGACTGCGAACCGACGCCGATGGTGAAGCTGCCCTCGCCCACCACGGCGCTCGACGAAGCGAACGAGCCCGAGCCGATCTTGTGCGCCTTGGCCAGCGACAGCACCTCGATCTGCGTGCTGCCGGGCTGGGCCGTATTGCTGGCCGTGGCGGTCAGCAGCGAGCTGTCCGAGACCGTGGCCGTGCGCTTGCCCAGGCCGCTGACGTTGAGGCTGGTGAGCACCGTGCCGAGCGAGCTCATCGACGACTTCATCGAGCCCAGCGCGGAGATCTGCACGTTGGTCTTGAGTTCGGTGGCGTCGAGCCGCGTGTCGGTGGCGCTGCGGTCGGCCGCGACCAGCTTGGAGACGATGCTGTCGACGTCCAGGCCCGAACCGAGGCCGGACGACGTAACGGAAGAAGTGGCCATGGACGCGCCTTTAACGTGGTGTCGTTCGTAGTTGAACCGCAAACCGCCGGTGGCGATCGGAAGCGCTCACGCGACTTCCTCGATCAAGGGCGGCGTCTCGCTTTGCAAGGCGTGTGCTAGGCGCAGCGCCTCGATGCTCGGAATCTGGCGGATCAGGCTGCCGTCGTGCGCATCGAGCAC
>JALRLM010000514.1 GCA_023254435.1 Hydrocarboniphaga sp. | reverse complement strand
CGGTGCCATGATCCGCTGGTCTGCCGGCAGCATGTCGCGCGTCTGCCAGGAGTGGATCGCCAGCGCGACCACGACCAGCGCGGCCAGTTGCAGCGACAGGCGGAGCCGGCGCTTCATCGAAACAGGTAGTCGAGCGCGATGCCGATGCCCACGCCGGCGGTCGGCGGCAGCCCATATTCGAGCGCGCGGATGTAATCGCCGTCGTAGTGCATGGCCTCGTCGTCGCCGGCATCCTTGGCCGCGACCTGCGCCTTGAAGCGCGCATCCTGGTCTTCGGCGTCGTTGAGCTCGGAGAAGCCATTGGCCACTTCGCGGCCGCCGGCGAAGAACTCGAAGCGGTCGGTGACGTCCGGGTTGTGATCGTTGCGGCGTGCCAGCGGCGAGACTTCGGTCGGGTATTCGGTGATGAAGGTCGGGTCGAACAGCTTGGCCTCGACGGTCTTCTCGAAGATTTCGGTCAGCAGCTTGCCGGGGCCGTAGGCCGGCTTCACGTCGCCACCCACTTTTTTAGCGAAGCTCGCGAGGAAGGCCGGGTCTTCGAGCTGCTCGGCGGTGACGTCCGGGTTGAAGCGCAGCACCGACTCCTTCATCGTCCAGCGATTGAACGGCGCGTCGAGGTCGTAATCGCGCTCGGCGTAGCGCAGCTTGCCGCTGCCATTGACGACGATGGCGACGTCGCGGATCAGGTTTTCGACGAGGTCCATCGCATCGCGGTAGTCCGCGTAGGCCTGGTAGAACTCCAGCATCGTGAACTCGGGATTGTGCCGGGTCGACAAGCCTTCGTTGCGGAAATTGCGATTGATCTCGTAGACCCGTTCGAAGCCGCCGACGACCAGGCGCTTCAGATACAGCTCGGGCGCGATGCGCAGGAACAGATCACGATCCAGCGCGTTGTGATGCGTCACGAAGGGCCGCGCGGTGGCACCGCCGGCGATGGGCTGCAGCATCGGCGTTTCCACTTCCATGAAGCCCAGCGCATCGAAGAACTGGCGGATGAATCGCAGCGTGGCCGTGCGCTTGGCGAAGACCGTGCGCACTTCGGGGTTCACGATCAAATCGACGTAGCGCTGGCGATAGCGCGTCTCGGTGTCGGTGAGACCCGACCACTTTTCGGGCAGCGGACGCAGGCCCTTGGTCAGCAGCTCGATGCTGGTGGCGCGCAGCGACAGCTCGCCGGCCTTGGTGCGCATGACCGTGCCGGTGACGCCCACGATGTCGCCGATGTCCCAGCCCTTGAAGGCCTCGTACAAGTCGGCGCCGATGGCATTCATCTGCACGAACAGCTGCATGCGGCCCGAGCTGTCCTGAATCTCGACGAAGGACACCTTGCCCTGCCCGCGCTTGGCCATGATGCGACCGGCCAGCTTGTATTCCTGCGTCTCGCCTTCGAGCGAAGCGGCGTCGCGCGCGCCGTAGAAGCCGTGCAGCTGCTCGGCCAGCGCATCGCGGCGGAAGGTGTTCGGAAAGGCGTTGCCCGCTTCGCGAAGCTTGGCGAGCTTGTCGCGACGACCCGCGATGATGTGGTTTTCTTCGACGGCCGGCGTCGGCGCCTTGCTTTCTTCGGTCATTCTCAAACTCGTCTTTTGAACCGTCATGTCCGCGGCAGCGGGAATGACGGCACTGAAAGGACCGCGGCCGCGATCGCGGCTGCGGTTCTCCGATCACAAACCCTGTTTCAGGCTCGCTTCGATGTACGGATCCAGATGCCCGTCGAGCACCTTCTGCGTGTCGGCGATTTCCACGCCGGTGCGCAGATCCTTGATGCGCGACTGGTCGAGCACGTAGCTGCGAATCTGGCTACCCCACTCGATGTCGGACTTGCTGTCTTCGACGACCTTGGCGGCGGCGGTGCGCTTGGCCAGCTCCTGTTCGTAGAGCTTGGCGCGCAGCATCTTCATGGCCTTGTCGCGGTTCGCGTGCTGCGAGCGCTGCGTCTGGCAAGCCACCACGATGCCGCTCGGCACGTGCTTGATGCGAATCGCCGATTCGGTCTTGTTGACGTGCTGGCCGCCCGCGCCGGAGCTGCGGAAGGTGTCCACTTCGAGATCGGCCGGGTTGATATCGATATCGATGTTGTCGTCGATTTCGGGCGATACGAACACGCCCGAGAAGCTCGTGTGACGACGGTTGCCCGAGTCGAACGGCGACTTGCGCACCAGGCGATGCACACCGGTTTCGGTGCGCAGCCAGCCGTAAGCGTACGGACCTTCGACGCTGATGGTCGCGCTCTTGAGACCGGCGACTTCACCGTCGGAGCGCTCCAGCAGCTCCACCTTGAAACCCTTGCCTTCGGCCCAGCGCATGTACATGCGCAGCAGCATGTCGGCCCAGTCCTGCGCCTCGGTGCCGCCGGCGCCGGCCTGGATGTCGAGGAAGCAGTTGCTGGTGTCCTGCTCGCCCGAGCCATCGTCGCTTTGCGTCACGGTGGCCGTGTTATTCTGGCCCGACTGGGTCACCGACGAGGTGCCGCCTGTCTCGGCGCCCGTCTGGTCGACGGTGGCCTTGTTGCCCGTATTCGACT
>JALRLM010000469.1 GCA_023254435.1 Hydrocarboniphaga sp. | reverse complement strand
AGGCGACCATCGACGGTTACTGCCGGAACTGATCGCAACCGCAGCGGCGCCATCGGGCGCCGCTGCAGCTTCTAGCCCTCGCCCTTCGCCTCCGGGGCGTAGGGCGAACGCCGGTGCGGCGTACCGAAATCCGGATCGCGGCTGACGCGCCGCGCGCGCCGGCTCTCGTCGACGACATAAGGCCCCGGATCGCGGAAATCGCCGGGCGCCTGATCGTGTCGAACCTTGAGCACGGTGAACATGCCGCCCATTTCGATGCCGCCATAGGGCCCTTGTCCCATCATCATCGGCAGCGTGTTCTCCGGGCCTTTCATCATGCCGTGCTCGACGTGCATGGAATGCTCGGACATGCCGCCCTTGCCCATCGGCATGTAGCCCGGCAGATGCTGCCTGATCTCGCGCGACACGCCACGCTGATCGACGCCGACGTTGTTGGGGATGCCGTGTCCCATCGCATTCATCGTGTGATGCGCCATGTGGCAATGCAGCGCCCAGTCGCCGGGTTCGGTGGGCACGAATTCCAGATCGCGCACCTGGCCCACGCCGACGATCTCGGTGGCCTCACGCCGCCACAGCGACTGCGGCCAGCGCCCTCCGTCGCTGCCCGTGACCCAGAACGGATTGCTGTGCAGGTGGATCGGGTGATTCCACATCGACAGGTTGCCGACGCGAATGCGAATGCGCTCGCCCATGCCCATGACCAGCGGCTCGATGGCCGGAAACACCTTGGAGTTGAAGGTCCACAGGTCGAAGTCCTGCAGCACAGACGGATCGGGCCGGTAAGTGCCCGGATGCAGCGCCCAGTTGTGCAACAGGAAGCAGTAGTCGCGATCGATGCGGACGGCTTCGCCGGCCTTCGGGTGGATGATGAACATGCCCATCATGCCGAAGGCCATCTGCGTCATCTCGTCGACGTGCGGGTGATACATGTGCGTGCCGTGCTGGCGCAGCGTGAACTCGTAGACGTAGGTTTCGCCGGGCCTGATGTGCGCCTGCGTGAGCCCGCCGACACCGTCGAAGCCCTGCGGCAGGTCGATGCCATGCCAGTGCACGGACGTCGCCTCGGGCAGGCGATTGGTGACGAACAGGCGCACGCGATCGCCTTCGACGGCTTCGATGGTCGGGCCCGGCGTGGTGCCGTTGTAGCCCCAGCATCGGGCGCGCGTTCCGGGTGCGAATTCGTGCTCGATTTCCTCGGCCACCAGATGGAACTCCTTGACGCCACTGTCGAGCTTGTACGGCAGCGTCCAGCCGTTGAGCGTACGCACCGGCAGGTAGCCCTGGGCATGGCGCGAAACGCGCGGTGCCGCGGCCGTGCTCGTCGACGGGCTCGCGGACCCGGCGGGCGCGGCGGTGGCCGATGCCGGCGCCTCCGACGCCGGCGGATGATGATGCTCGTGCTGCGCACGGGCACGCGATGACAGCAGGCCGGCGCCGCTGGCGGCCAGCAGTTGCAGCAGATTGCGACGGCGCATCATGGCGCGTCTCCGTTGGGTTCCGCCGGCCCGGCCGGCGCGTGGTGATGGTGTGCGTGCGATTCGGCGGGCACGTCGGTGGGCGATCCGCCGGATGACTCGGGCACCGGCGCGCGGTCGGCTTCGGCGCCCACGGCAGGCGGTGTGATCGCCGTCGTCTCCAGCGGCAGTACGCGGCCCACGGCCTGTGTCAGGTCGCAGCGCGCGAGCCAGTAGTCGCGCACGGCGTCGATGTAGCCGGCATAGGCGTCGTAGGTCTGGCGCCTGGCGACCAGCAGCTCGAATACGCCGGCGAGCATGTAGTTCACCTCCTGCTGCAGAAACGCCACCACGGCCTCGCGCTGCGGAATCAGCTGCTCGCGATAGGCGCTGGCCCGTTCGCGCGCCAGCTGCAGCCGTGCGTAGGCGGCGCGCACGTCGTTGTGCGCGTCGAGCACCAGACCGTCCAGGTGCGCCTCGGCGATGTCGAGCTCGGCCTGCGCGCGCGCCTTGCGGCCGCCACCCCAGTCGAACAGCGGCAGGCTCATCGACACGCTCGGCCCGGCATTGATGGCGCCGTCGTACTCGCGCTCGCGTTCGGCGCCGATCTGCACCTCGCCGATCAGCCGCGTACGTCGCGTCAGTCGGTAACGGCCGGCGACGGCAAGCACCTCGCTCTGCGCGGCGGCGATGTCGAGTCGCGACTCCACGGCCTGTCGCAGCAGTTCGTCGAGCGCGGGATCGTGCTGCGGCACCTCGGGCAACTCGGTCAGCGTCCAGGCATCGTCGTCGCGCTGGCCCATGCGGCGATTCAGCGCCGCCCGCGCGGTGGCGGCTTCGGACTGCGCAGCCAGCAGATCCAGCCGCAGGCTGCTGGCTTCGGCCTGTTCCAGATTGAGCTGGCGACGATTGATGTTGCCGGCATCGAAGTAGCGCTGCGCCAGCTCGCCGCTGGCGCGTGCCGCATCGGCCGACAGCTCGCGCACCTGCGCGCCTTGCGCGGCCGCGGCGGCCGCGAACCAGTCGCGCTCGGCCTGCGTGGCCAGCTCCACGATCGCGCCGCCCACCTCGAGTCGTGCGGCGTCGACACCGGCCTGCGCGTTGCGCCGTGTCGCCGGCAGCGTCAGCAGGCGCACGATGTCGAAGCCGATGCCCAGCGTGAGCCGCGAATGCGGGCCGCTGTCGCCGCTCAGGTCGGTCGCCGAAATCACCGGATTGGCGAGTCGGCCGGCCTCGTACAGATCAGCCTGTGCGATGCCCAGCCGGGCATTGCGCAAACGCAGGTCGGGGTTGTGCAGCAAGGCCAGCTGCGCGGCGGCCTGCGGCGTCAGCGGCTGCGCGAGCGCATCGCGCGTCCAGGCCACCGTGTCGGCCGGCTGCGGCGTGTTGCGTCCGCGTTCGGCCGCCAGACGCGCGGCCTCCGAACGCCCCCAGTCCGCCGGCACGCTCGCGCAGCCCGACAGGCCCAGCGCGAACAGCAACGGCGCCACGGCGGCGCGATGAAACAGGGATGAAAACACCAGAAGATCTCCTGAGAGCCTGCGAAAGCCCGCCCGCATCATCCGGACCGGCTGCATGCGGGCCAGCGCCCGCCACGCCGCGAACGCGGCGCTGCTTCAGGTGAGACTGGGAGGACGAATCAGCTCGCTCGCCGCGGCACTGCGCGGCGGCGCTTCGGTGAACAGCGCATCGATGCGCGTCAGCGGCAGCTGGATGCCGAAAGCCGGTGCCGACGGCACCGCCAGCGCCACGCCCGCGCAATGGCGGTCGGCGCACAGACCATCGCAATCGTGCTGCGCGGCAGGACCCGGCTCGGCCTTGGCGCAGTGATCGGCATGTGCCGTGGCCTGCGCCATCGCTTGAGCGTGGCCGGCGTGATGCGCGTGCGCCTCTGCCGGTGAGCGCGACTCGAAGCGACACGGCAGCGCCATCGCCGCGGCCAGCGACTGCCAGCCGAACAGCACCAGCAGCATGACCACGCCGTAGCCATGGTGGCGACGGGCAGGATGATGCGCAGGGGAGCGAGCGGCAAACGGCATGCGCGCTTTGTAGCCGCTGGCGCCGCGCAGGGCAAGTCTGGAGTGCGAACCCCAAAAGAAAACGGCGGCCTCGCGGCCGCCGTTCTCGTCACACTATTGCTGCTGACTGCAGCCGGGTGCTTACGGCACCACCGAACCCGGGAAGGTCCAGTTCGCCCACCAGGCCGAAGCGGCCGGCGTGCCCGGGGCCACCGCGCCGACGTAGGTGGTCGGCGTGAAGACGAAGGGCGAGCCCGAATCGGCCGGCGTGATCGTCGGCGCCGCGGCGAGCGTGGCGGTGGCGTCGGTCATGGCGATGGCCGAGTCCAGCGTGACCGTCGAAGCCGTCGCGTTGCTGGCCGTGTTGGCCTGGCGCGAACCGACGTAGAGGCCGGCCTGGCAGTCGCCCAGCACGTTGGTCAGCGTCACGTTGGAAGCCGTGACCTGGTTGTTGACCGTGGCATCCTGAATGCGCACGCAGCCGACGTTGAAGCCCTTGACGGCCGAGTTGGCCATGGTCGCCTGCACCGCACCGCGGAACAGCGCACCCGGCTGCGTCGCACCGGTGCTGTTGACCACCGGGCTGCCGATCAGCGTCAGGTTGGACAGCACGCCGTTGGTCTGCGGCACCAGCTGCGCATCGCTGCTGTTGGCCTCGATGGCGCGCGGGTCGTTGCTGCCCGAGGGCGCCGTCTTGTTCGGATCCTTGCGGACGATGGCGAACTGCACGTTGCCCTTCCAGCCCTGGTCGAAGTCGATGTCGTCGTCGTCGGTGTTGGTGAACACGAGGTGGGTCGCGTTGACCGTGCCGCCGAACCACTCGATGGCATCGTCGAGGCTGTTGTGCAGCTGCACGTAGTCGATGAGGGTGTTGTAGCCCACGCCCATCAGCGTCAGACCGTTGACTTCGTTGTTCGGGCCAGCGACCAGGCCGCTTTCCGCGATACGCACATAGCGGATGATGCCGCTGTTGTCGGTCGGATCGTTGCCGCCGTAGACGCCGACGAAGGTACCGCCCTCACCCGCCACGTTGCAGACCGTACCCGTGCCGTAGCAGGGACCGGTGTTGCCGGTGCCGTACTGCGGAGCAAAGCCCTGGATGATGATACCGCCCCACTCGCCGATGCCGTCGAAGTTGTCGTCGGCGCTCGAGAAGGTGATCGGCGCATCCGAGCGGCCGTCGGCGATCAGCTTGGAACCGCGGGTCACCAGCAGCACGCCATCGCCCGAAGCCTTGACGCTCACACCGGGACGGATCGTCAGCGTGACGCCGGCATTGCGAATCGTGGTCACATCGGCATCGCTGGCGACGTTGACGTTGCCGTTGCCGACCTTCACCACACCATTGAGCACCCACTCACGGCCCGCCGTGAAGACGTAGTTACGCTCGATCGTGCCGGTCACCGTGCAGACAGTGGTCGTGCAGCTCACGAACGGAGCCTCTGCCGGCGTTTCTTCGGCCACCGACAGCGCACCCGGAATCGTCCAGCCCGCCCACCAGGCGTTGGCCGCCGAGGTACCCGGGGCCACCGCACCGACGTAGCTCGTGGGCTCGAAGGAGAACGACGAGCCGTTGTTGGCCGGCGTGATCGACGGAGCACCGGCCAGCACGGCCGAGCCTTCGTTGATCGCATAGCCCGAGTTCAGCGTCACCGTGGTCGCGGTCACGTTGCTGGCCGTGTCGGCCTGGCGCGAACCCACATACATGCCGGACTGGCAATCACCCAGCACGTTGGTCATCGTCACGTTGGACGACGTGACCGTGCCGTTGACCGTCGCGTCCTGAATGCGCACGCAACCGGCATTGAAGCCCTTGATGGCCGAGTTGACCATGGTCGCGTGAACCGCGCCACGGAACAGAGCGCCCGGCTGCGTCGCACCCGAGACATTGACCAGCGGACCGCCGATCAGCGTCAGGTTGGAGAGTACGCCTTCGGTCTGCGGCACCAGCTGCGCATCGCTGCTGTTGGCTTCGATGGCGCGTGGGTCGTTGCTGCCCGTGGGCGTTGCCTTGACCTGATCCTTCTGGACGATGGCGAACTGCACATTGCCCTTCCAGCCCTGATCGAAGTCGATGTCATCGTCGTCGGTGCCGGTGAACACGAGGTGAGTCGCGCTGACCGTGCCGCCGAACCACTCGATGGCGTCGTCGAGGCTGTTGTGCAGGTGCACGTAGTCGATGACGGTGTTGTAGCCCACGCCCATCAGCGTCAGGCTGTTGACCTCGTTGTTCGGACCCGCGACCTGACCGGCCTCGGCGATGCGCACGTACTTGATGACGCCGCTGTTGTCGGTCGGATCGTTGCCGCCGTAGACGCCGACGAAGGTACCGCCTTCGCCCGCCACGTTGCAGACCGTGCCCGTGCCGTAGCAGGGACCGGTGTTGCCGGTACCGTACTGCGGAGCGAAGCCCATCAGGATGATGCCACCCCACTCGCCGATGCCGTCGAAGTTGTCGTCGGCGCTCGAGAAGGTGATCGGGGCCGCAGCCGTACCTTCGGCCATCAGCTTGGAGCCACGCGTCACCAGCAGCACGCCGTCGCCGGTCGCCTTGACGTTGGTGCCCGGCTCGATCGTCAGCGTCACGCCGCGTTCGCGCAGCGTGGCGACGTCGGCATCGCTGGTCACGTTGACGTTGCCGTCACCGACGCGGACCACGCCGTTGAGCGTCCACTGATACTGGGCCTGCATGGTGAAGTCTTCGTCGACATCACCGGTGATGGTGCAGTTCTGGCCTTCGCAGCTCACGAAACCGGGCAGCTCGGGCTCTTCGGTGACTTCGCAGGCATCGCCCACGCCGTCATTGTCCGTGTCGACCTGGTCGGGGTTGGCCGTGGTCGGGCAGTTGTCGGTAGAGTCCGGCACACCGTCGCCGTCGCCGTCGGCCGGCGGGGTGGTGGTTTCGCAGGCATCGCCCACGCCATCGCCATCGGTGTCGGTCTGGGTGGGGTTGGCAACCGACGGGCAGTTGTCGACGTTGTCGAGCACGCCGTCGCCGTCGGAGTCCTGCTGGGTCGCGTCGCCGTCGGGCACGAAGACGTTGCCGTCGCTACCGCAGGCGGATAACAAGAAGCCAGCGCTCGCAAGCGCAAGCAACCAGGGATTGTGTTTCATAACCTCTCCCGAGGATTTGCTCAAAAGGATCTGGCCGCCGCGATCACGTCGACCTTCGAAACCACGACGCCGGCCACGCCCCTGCGCAGCCGGCGCTTGCCGCTGATCAAAACTTGTAGGTGTACGAAAGCTCGCCGTTGACGCCGATCTTCCAGCGCTCGATGGTCTGATCGTTCTGCTCGAAACGGATGTCGTCGTCGAGGATGTTGCGCAGCTTCAGACCGACGACCGAGCGATTGCTGAACTCCTTCTCGTAGGTCAGGTTCAGGATCACGCGGCCCATTTCGTAGACCGGACCGGCCACACCGCGACCCGTCACGTCGATGCGATCGTCGAAGTAGTTCGCGGTCAGCGTCACCGTCTGCTTGGTCGGGAAGTGCTCGTAGTCCAGGCGGCCGTTGGCCAGTACCGGCGACTGCCCCTGCAGGTCGCGGGTGTCGCGGCCTTCGAGACGCGCGCCGTTGGCGTCGAGCTTGATCTCGGATTCGATGTAGCTGATGTTGGCGCCGAGCGTGATGCTGTTGTCGTCATGCACCAGCCACGACACTTGGCCGTCGACCTCGATGCCCGAGATCTTCGCCGAGTCGCTGTTGCGGAAGGTGAAGATCGGAGAATCCGAAGCGCCACCGTCCTGGTAACCACGCTCGAGCGGCTTGTCGATCTCCTTGTGGAAGATCGCCACCGAGATGCTGTCCTGACGATTCAGGTAGTACTCGACGCGCACGTCGTAGTTGTCGATATCCGAGGGATCGCAAGGCGTGAAGCCGCCGACGCTTTCCTGCGAGCAGCCCGTGAACTGGCGACCGCGATCGTCGAAGTAGGTCGACGGCGCCAGCTCGGTGATGCTCGGGCGCGACACCGTACGCGAATAGCCGGCACGGAGCTGCCAGTCGTCGCCGAGGCGATAGATACCGCCGACGCTGGGCAGCAGCTCGTTGGACTTGAGCTCGGTTTCCGGCAGGTTCGGCGCGTTCGGATAGCGCAGCTTGGTCTTGAAGTTGTCCTGGCGTACGCCGGCCACCAGCGTGAAGCTGTCGCCGATGTCGGTCTCGGTGCTCAGGTAGGCCGCGGTCGAACGCTGCTCGGCTTCGTAGCTGTCGGTATCGGTGGTACGCGTGAAGTTCAGCGTGAACTGGCCGCTGGCGAAAGCTTCCGGCGTCAGCAGCGCCTCCGGATCATCGTTGAGCTCGGTGGAGGACGGTGCACGCACGCCGATACGGGTCAGATCGTTCTGGCGATCGCGGTCATTGTAGAGGCCACCGAACTTGACCTTGGTCTTGACCGTGTCGGTGAGCTGCAGCGGAATCGTGTAGTCCAGGCCCAGATCGACGCCGTCTTCCTGCAGCTCGGCGAACAGGCGTTCGAAGTCGTTGGCCAAAAAGCGCGTGCCGTTGTACGAGTAGCTGCGACGATCGGGCGTGTCGTTGGTGGTCTGCGAAAGACCGGCGCGCAGATCGAGCGTCTGGTCGTCGAACAGCGGAATGCTGCCCTGCAGCTGCTGGCTCACGAACTGACGCTCGCGGAACTCCATCAGCACGTTGGAGTAGTCGAGCTCGTCGTCGAGATCGCGACCCGACTCCACCGCCGTGGTGTCTTCGGTTTCGCGCAGCAGCGTGGTCTTGCTGTAGGCCTTCCAGCCGGCGTTGGCCTCGATGCCGCCGACCAGGTAGGCATCGACCGCGGTGCGGAAGATGTCGCGATCGTACTCGGTGCGGAACGGGTTGATGATGGTATTGCGCATACCATCCTGACGCGATTCGACGCTGCGGTCGTAGGCGACCGTACCGTAACCGCCGATGCGGCCGATATCGTGATCGAAGCTGTTGCCCAGCGCCCACGACAGGCCGAAGTCCGGCGCAGCCTTGCGCAGGACCGGATTGAGTTCATCGTCCAGCATCGACCACAGGCGCGCCTGCTCGTTGCTGTTGAGCGACGGGCGATAGCCGATGCCCTTGGGCAGCTGACGTGTACCGTCGTCGTAGCCGAAGTAGTCACGGTCACCGCCATGGTACGAGGCCATCTTCTCGCCCGTGGTGCCGGTGCTGCCGCCGATGCTGGTCGACAGATTGTTGACGTATTCGTCCGGCAGGCCCTTGGTGCCGATCTTGATGATGCCGCCCGTGGTGTCACCGGGCATGTCGGCGGTGAAGCTCTTCTGGATCTCGATGCCGGACAGAATGTCGGCCGGGAACAGATCGAGCTCGACGTCGCGACGATACGGATCGGTGCTGCCCAGCAAATCGCCGTTCATCGTGGTGGAGATGTAGCGACCGGCGAGGCCGCGCACGATGGCGAAGCGACCACCCTGGATCGACACGCCCACGACGCGCTTGAGCGAGGCGGCGACGTCGCTGTCACCGGCCTTGAGCAGTTCTTCGACGCTGATCGCATCGGTCACCGCGATCGAGTTGCGCTTGATGTCGATCGGTGCGGTGGAGCGCTTGTAGGTTCCGACGACGACGATTTCTTCGAGATCCGCGGCGTCACCGCTCGGCGCGGCGGCGGCAGCCGCCTGCGAGTTGAGCTTGATGTTGGCGGTGAGGCCGACGCCCGAGGCGATGCGCAGGCTGGCGGTACGAGCGGATTCATAGCCCTGACCCTCGACGACGAGGTCGTAGCGGCCGCGCGGCGCTTCGATCATGAACTGGCCGTTGGCGTCGGTGGTGCCGACGATGCCAGCCGGCTCCAGACGCAGCGTGGCGCCGGCGATCGGCTGGTTGGCCTGATCGAGCACGGCGCCCTGAATCACACCCGGCGCGCCCTGGGCAGGCTGGGTCGGATCGTACTTTTCGAGCGAAGCCACGGGCGGCTGCTCGAAGTTGCTGAAGGTCAGGCTCAGGTCCGCGCTTTCGCCTTCGGCGAGTTCGAACGGATACTCGGCCAGCGTGACGCCTTTCTGCTTCTCGACGATGCGAACCGTGTGCGCGCCCTTTTCGAGCGTGCCGACGACTTCGCCCTGCTCGTTGGTCGTGCCGATCGAACGGCCGTCGAGTTCGACTTCCAGATCCTTGAGCGGATTGGTTCCCAGGAAGGTGTTCAGATACAGCTCGGCCGAGAACGCATCACGAGCAACCAGCGCAAGAGATGCCGTACCAACCAACTTGAAGATCGATTTCATCTAGATGAGGATCTGCGGAACAGAAAAGCGAAATGCGGCTCGGCGATAAACCTGCGGAGCAGGCGCCGGATGCATGAGTTGCCGAAGAATCCCCCGCGCCAGTGGAGCCCCCCACCAGTGCCGGCTCGACCGCGCATGGCGGTGGCCCGACTCTCTGAGCGCCGCAAGAGTAAAAGTGCGACGTGACCTTTTTGTGACATCTCTGAACACGCTGTAAGCACTCTGACAGCCTTCGATACCGATTCCCGCCCTCTTTTTCGTACAGCGACAACAGCATCGGGACGACCTTCGACTTCGCGATAAGCCTTATGCGCGTTGGGGTTTCGCAAAAGTGTCACAATCGAAGCTCGCTGCGGGCGGCCGGGCTTTCGGCTTTATCGTTCTCCTGCCGATTTCTCATCGAACGGTATGCGGCTCTCATGAGCGTGGGATTCGCCCACTCCCATGGCCTTATCGCTCTGCCCTGCTGCGCTTCCACGTGAACCTTGCCGCTGACGCTGGGCGTCTGCGCCGCGACCGGGTTGGCTTTGAAGCTCTGGGGGATTGCTTAAAATGGCGGCATGGATTTGCCCGCGCACCCAGCTTCAACCGGTCTGAGGCGCCCGGGCGTCGCAGCAGCGCTGACCGCCGCCGCCCTGTTTGGTGCCAGCACCCCGGCTGCCAAGATGCTGCTGGGCTCGGTTTCACCGTGGACCCTGGCCGGTATCCTCTATCTGGGCTCGGGTCTCGGCCTTTCCCTGTCCCGCCTGTTCTCGAAACCGAGTGGAGCCCCTTGGCCGGAACGCGGCGAACGCCGTTGGCTGGTGGGTGCCATCGCATCCGGCGGCGTCGCGGCGCCGGTGCTGCTCATGTTGGGCCTGACCCACATGCCGGCCTCATCCGCATCGCTGCTCCTGAATGCCGAGGGCGTGCTCACCGCGTTGCTGGCGTGGTTCGTATTCAAGGAGAACTTCGATCGGCGCATCGCCTCAGGGATGCTGGCCATCCTTGCCGGTGCGGTCGTGCTGAGCTGGCCACGCGAGATGGATACCGCATCGGCGCTGCCGGCACTGGCCATCGTCGCCGCCTGCCTGTGCTGGGCCATCGACAACAACCTGACCCGCAAGATTTCGCTGATGGACGCCGTGTCGCTCGCCTCCATCAAGGGCCTGGTAGCGGGTAGCGTCAACCTGTCGCTTGCGTTCGTTCTCGGCGCACAGCTTCCGGCGGCACTGCCGGGCTTGGGCGCGATGGTGGTCGGCTTCTTCGCTTACGGCGTCAGCCTGGTGCTGTTCATCACCGGCCTACGCAACCTGGGCACCGCGCGTGCCGGGGCCTACTTCTCGGCCGCACCGTTCTTCGGTGCCGTGGTTTCGATCGTGTTGCTGGGTGAGCCGATCAGCGGCCCCTTGTTGCTGGCAGGCCTGCTCATGGGCATCGGCGTCTGGCTGCACCTCACCGAACAGCACAGCCACGAGCACGCCCATTCCGCCGACGAGCACGAACATGAGCACGTCCACGACGGTGACGTGCACCACGCTCACGAGCATCAGCCGCCGGTGGCCGCCGGTACGCGGCACAGCCACCGGCATCAGCACGCGGCGGTAACCCACGAGCACGATCACGTCCCCGATGCGCATCATCACCATACGCACTGAGTGAAGATGCCGGCAGAGCGGCAATCAGTGTCCCGGCCGGAACAGCTTC
>JALRLM010000378.1 GCA_023254435.1 Hydrocarboniphaga sp. | reverse complement strand
CAGCGCCTGGCGCGCTACCGCGCCGCCATCGCCTGCGCCGCAGACGCCTGGCTGCTGAGCCGCAACCGCGGCCCCGCGCACGGCGCCGCCGAAGCCTGCATCGCGCAGGCGCTGGCCGCGCAGCTGGGCGTGATCGCCGCGCTCTACGACCACGCGCGCCAGTCGCGCAGCCGCGACGAACTGCCCTTGCTCGATGCCTGGTGCGAGCGCTGCTACCGGCGCATCGAGGCGGCGCTGGACGACCTGGTGTTTCAGCAGCCTTCGCGCCCGCGCCGTATCGCGCTGCGACTGATGCTGCTGCCGCTGGGCCGCCACACGCCCATGCACACCGACGCCGAAGCCGCGTTGATCGTGAGCTGGCTGCACACGCCGGGCGCGATCCGCCGCCGCCTGTTCGATGCGCTGGACGATGCGGCCCAGCCCGGCACCGCCCACGATGCTCCGCTGGCCGACCGCGTCGACCAGGCCATCGACGCCGCGACTGGCGCGCAGAAGAAGCTGCACAACGCCATCGACAGCCGGCAGATCGCCCAGGCCTTTCCGATCGACCAGATCGGCCAGGCCGCGCAGCGGGGCCTGATCGACGCCGACGATGCGGCCAGGCTGCGCGCGGCCTACAACCTCTGCGAGGACTTTCGCAAAGCCCAGCGGCGCTGACCTTACTGACGCGCATCATCGTGGGACAATGCAGGCCGACACCAACGCCCACTGCAGATGCCCATGAAAATCGCCACCTGGAACGTCAACTCGCTGCGCGTGCGCCTGCCGCATCTGCTCGACTGGCTCGCCGCCAATCCCGTCGACGCGCTGGGCATCCAGGAGACCAAGCTCGAGGATCATGCGTTTCCGCATGCCGAACTCGCCGCCGCAGGCTGGCACGCGGTGATCAGCGGCCAGAAGACCTACAACGGCGTGGCGATACTCGCGCGCACGCCGCCGCAGGACGTATCGCGCGACATTCCGGGGTTCGATGATCCGCAGAAGCGCGTCATCGCCGCCACCATCGGCGACGTGCGCGTGATCGACTGCTACGTCGTCAACGGCCAGGCCGTGGGCAGCGACAAGTACGAATACAAGCTGCGCTGGCTCGCCGCGCTGAAAGACTACGTTGCCGCCGAAATGGCGCGGCACCCCAAGCTCGCCGTGGTCGGCGACTTCAACATCGCGCCCGGCGATGCCGACGTCTATGACCCGGTCGCCTGGGGCGAAGACGTGCTGTGCTCACCACCCGAGCGCGAAGCCTTCCGTGAGTTGCTGGTCCTGGGCCTGACCGACTGTGTCGAAGCCAGGGCGCCCGAGGGCAATCGCTTTACCTGGTGGGACTACCGGCAGATGGCCTTCCGCCGCAAGATGGGCCTGCGCATCGACCATGTACTGGCTTCGTCGGCACTGGCGACGACGCTGACGTCGACGCAGATCGACCTCGTGCCAAGACGGCTGGAGCGGCCTTCGGATCATGCGCCGGTGGTGGCGGTTTTTGGGTAAAGGCTGGGAGCGCGCCAGTCCTCATTCAATCAAGTCGGTCAGGAACGGCAGACTCGGAGAGAAAAAGTACTCGCCACCCTTCATGGTGACGTGACCCGAGAATTCGCAGTTCAGAGCAACTGCCGCATTTGAATTCCATTGAAGGAAGATGTCCTGCGGCATGCCTGGATACGAAGTGTTTCGAGCAAGTCTATTCACCGGTGCACGAATCATATCTGGATCGAGGCTGCCGATAATCGGATCGATTCCCGGTTGGCCTCGCGGCTTAAAAGGGTCGTTGCCCCATTCATGTTGAAAGCGTCTGAACTGCGTTTCCAACGAACTGTTGTAAGCCATAAAAAGCAGGCCCACATCCCGCTCGGGTAGCAACGGTGCAACACGCCGCTGGAAATCCCTCGTATTGCCGGCAAGCGGTGTCTCATCTGGTGGCAGCAACCGCATTTTATCTTCGTATGGGATACCGCGACGAACCAAGCGGTCCATTCGGCCATCGCGCGGATTCATCTTGCGAATATGAGCATGCCGTGGACAACGCGTACCGGCGTAGTCCTGCTCATAATCGAAATCGTTAATCTTGTCTGCATCGTGCCGATCGCTCCAAGCTCGCGAGGAAAGAGTGACCGGCGTGCCGTCCTTGAATCGGCCCATGACCAATGCACCGGCGCGCTCGCGGTCATCGCCATGCAAGCCGAGATTGTCCGCCAACTCAAACTCTCGCTCCTTAAACGATCGTACGTTCTGCTCCAGCTTACGAAAAACCAGATAACTGCCAAAGCAAGTACTGCGTACACGCTCTGGCGCCCAAGGATCCTGGACCAGCACGGTATTCAATGGCGCTGCCGGCTCCCACAACGTGCGTCTATAGTCTCCTGCAAGGGCGTCGATGTCCTCCTGCAACATCAGGGGCTGACTAATACTATCCGCATATCCGAAATGCTCGATCGCCGAACCCCGACGATTGCGAAGCTGCTGACCGTGCTGAATATGCAGAACCCGAGCTCCGTTATCATGGACGAGATCGATCAAGCGCCGCGTCAAGCTACCGCGACTGCAGGCATCGGGCGCCGCTGCCAGGATCAGCGCGTGAATCGGATTATCAGGGTCACGGAACGCCTGCTCCCACTCGGATGGGACGTCGTTGATCTCGGTCGTCCCAGCAGCATGCTCTGCATAGTCAGGCCCCACTCTCAATCGGCCCATATAGTCAAGCCCGGCAGGTGCCTGGCAGTTAATCGCCTCGTAACCACTCAACGACAGTGCGATGTGGCAGAAGTCTCCGTCTGTGGCACACCCCTTGCGCCTTGCATCGCTGGAGCGCAGCTGACTCAAGGCGCTGGTCACGAATCTTTCTGCCAGTGTACGGAGCAGATGGCGAGCCTGTCGCGGATCACCGAATCCGATGAATACGCAGGCGACATGGCTGCGCCCGTGGCCCTTGAGTATGTTTCCCTGAAGATTCTTCAGCATCTCCAGGCTGCACCCCTCTGCATTCCTCCAGGACAGAGGGGCCCCCAGATTGATCGCGGTCATAAGTAGGCTTTGGTCTGCGTTATGTTGAGCCCAGGTAGGCGTACTACCATGTGCAATGAAAGCTTTACTTCGACTCGAATGCGAGTGACTTCTCGTACTTCCACTTCACAAATGTTCCTGCGGCGCATATCTGACTCGCGCCATGCTCCATCTCCCGCTTCGTTTGACCCGTCAAATCGGTGAAAAAGTGGATGTCGATCCTCTTCATGGCATCATGTTGCCACTGGACAATATAGATGCCTTTGTCCCTCAGATATTTGGAGGGATCGCGCAGGAAGGCCTCAGCTTCCGTCTTCGTCTCGATCAGCGAAGCGAACACTCTCTCGAGAGCCTTCTGATCAACTCCCTTTCGCCCATTTTCAAGTTCTTCATCGCTGTAGCTGCGGTAAGTTTCACTAGCCATGTCTAATCCTTCGTTTGGGTGAATGAATCGGGATTGATGAGGCTGCGAGCCTCGTGAAGAAAGATCCGTAGCGCCTGCGCCTCGTGTTCGCGGCAGACCTCATCAGCAATGCTCGTCATCACCGGGTCGTGGGCGATGTGCGTACAAAGGTCGCAAACACTGCCGTATCGCGATCGCAGCTTTGCGCCGGCGCCTCTCTCGGCTATCGCGTCCGCGAAGTGCGCCGGACCCACACGACGCAGTATCTGGTGACGGGTGCTGTTCGATATGGAGTGCAGATAGTGTCCAATCGGCTGTTCGCCCAATCGGCCTAAAGCCTGAAAGCCGTTGAGCCGCGTTGATGAACCACAGGCATAGACGATCGCATCTTCACCGACGGCGATCTCTTCGGAGGGACACGCTCCACGCGGAAGGCCAGGTTCCGTCAGTAGTTTCGCCTCTTCCAGTACCTGATTCGGGCGACCTGGGCCAACCACCGCAAACAGTTCGATATGGTCGGCTTCAATTTCTGGCGAGAGCCAGTGCGGCCTGTCGCCGATGATGCGGTCACCTGCGAGCAGCGCGCACTTGATGACGGTTCGCATCCCGAGCTGCTGCGCCGCCCGAAGCGCTCTGTAGACGCAATCGATGCCGACGTATTGCTGGTGATAATGGCCGGCGCTAACTCCGATCATTCCCAGCCCGGCCGCCTGCAGCGGCTGCAGGATACGCAGTGCGCGTTCTTCCGATGTAGCCCAGTAGGCGTTGGTAACGGCCGATATCAGGGCACTGCGCTCCTGTGCGCGCTGCACGATCGCCGTGAGTCGCGAGAGGTTAAGGAATGGCTCTCCACCATTGATCGAAACTTCGAATGGCAAACCATCGTCTACCATCGCAGCTTCGTCGATCGCTGCGAAAGCTTGCGTTAGCGAAAGCGCCTCGCTTGAGTGCGGACCACAACCTTTACTGCAATGCCTGCAGGTGATGTTGCAACGAGCTGCCGGTGAAATCGCGAGTCGCATGGTCAGCTCCCTGCCCCGGACAACCGGGCTCGAATGGAAGCGGCGCGAAAGTCTGCTTTTCCGTAGACCACTTCATACTCGCGCAATGCAGCAGCGAGGCTGGCTTTTGCTTGCCCGATCTGACCTGAGTCGTTCTCCAGTTGGCCTCGCAGCCACAACAGCTTGGCGTGGTGAGGGTTGTGGGACGCCAGACCGGGAAAAGGATCGTCGCCCAGCTGCCGCAGTTGCTCCCACGCCTTGGCCGGCTCGTTTCGATCCCGGTGGATCTCGGCGAGTGCCAGGCGTGCAATCTGCGCCAGAAAGTGCCTCTCCCCACCAAGCCGAATTGCGGATACAAGCGCGGCTTGCATCGTCGTCAACGCCAGATCGAGTTGGCCGTTGCGCTGATAGGCAATCGCAAGATAGCGACGCACCGGACTCAACTGATCGACCCGGCTTGCATCATCGTCGACGGCGTCATTGCATCGAACGCCATCGTGTCTTAGCCAAGGTGACAAAACCGCCTTCAGCTGAGCGATGGCATCGTCGTATCGTCCCTGCTCGATCCTCAGTCGTCCGACGTAGTAGCGCGCCGTGATCGAGAATCCGCTGCAGTCGAGATTCCATTCCTGTCCTACACGGATCGCTTCGCCGAGTTGCGCTTCCGCCTCCGAGAAGTCATGGGTATCGATGGCAAGCAGCGCAAGATCGGTGCGCGCGTCGGCAACGTCGCGATGTTCGGTGCCAAGGGCCTGGATCATCTCCTGCAATCCTAGCCTCATGGGACTCACTGCCTTGGAAACCTCACCCATGTCGAACAAGGTGCGCCCCAGCAGCATACGAGCCTTGGACCGGGTGACGGCATCCAGAGCAGCCACCGTGGATGCGTCGCCCAACAAATTGCCAAGACGCTCAAGGGTCAGCCCGATGTTGCCTTGGTAGTAAGGTGCCATTGCCAGCGCATATCGCAGTTTCGCCACATCGGCGTTTCCATTGCCGAGTTGCTGTGTGGCCACTGTCAAAATGTGTTCAAACTCCGGTAGCGCCTCCTTCAGGCGACCTTCGACGAATCGATGAAGCACCAAGGGCGCGGCCATCCGCGCTGCGGTCGCGGAGCCCACTCCATGGACCTTGATCGCGAGTTCGAGCGCTCGCGCATACTCCTTGCTGGCCATCGAATCGAGCTGCAGTTCGGTGTATGACCGCGCAAGGGATTCGTGGATCTCGGCCGCGATGCGGTCCTGCCCTGCAAAACGGCTATCGACTTCCTCACTTGCGCGCTCGAGCAGGTCCGTGACGGTCAAGCCCTTCGCCGGTGTTCTTCCGGAGTTGATCTTGGCCAACAGATCATCGGTGAGAAATCGGCTCACCGTTCTCGCCCTGACGGCTTCCGCTTCTGCCAGCTGGCTTGCGCGATCGGATCGATAATAGAGCAGCGTACTTGCGGCAAGCCCGAGCGTAAGGGCGACAACGGCCGCAGCAAGCCCCGTACGCCGCGCCTTCGCTTGCTCCAGGCGACGCTCGAGTTGCGCCGCATGCGCCGCGCGCTGTTGCTCGACCACCAGCGCCTCACGCCGCGCGCTCAAACTACGCAAGCGCGTCGCGAACTCCGCCGCGTCGCCGATGCGCCGCAGTGCATTGCCATCCACCGCAACGCCGATATCCTCCCGCAGCACTTCGTCCGCAACATCGCGCTCCCAACCCGGCGCCAGTGGCCGGCCGATGTCGCCGATCACCATCTGGTACAGCATCACGCCCAGCGCATAGATATCCGCCTGGATCGTCGGCGGCTGGCCCATGAAGATTTCCGGCGCGAGATACATCGGCGTCCCAGAGGTGCCGCCGGTGTTCAACACCGTGCGCGTAAAACCCAGCCGGGTAATGCCCAGCGCTTCCATCCGCGCAGGGTCTGCGATGCCGCCACTGCCCAGGTCGCCCAGCAGCACCTTGTCGGGCATGCCATCCGCACCCAGTTCCAGCAACACGTTGCCGGGCTTTAGGTCCTTGTGCAGCACGCCGATGGAATGGATCGCCGCCAGGCCGTCGGCGATGCGTGCTATCAGTTCGATACGTTGATCCAGGCCGATGCGCTCCACGCCACCCGACTTGTGCCACCAGTCGGCCAGGCTGCCGCCATCGGCGTAGCGGCTCTCGATAAAGTACGGCGCCTGCTCCAGGTTCCAGTCGAGCAGGGTGACGATCGGCGCTTCGTCTTCGAGCGTGTTGCGGATCAGTCGGTAGAGGGTGATCTCGCGCTTGAGCGTGGTCAGTCGCGCGGGATCTCGCGCGAACTTGAAGATGCGCACTTCGCCGGTCTTGTCGTGCCGCACGCGCCAGGCGTCACCCATGCCGCCGCTGCCGATGCGTTCGATCAGCGTCCATTGCGGGCGCAGCGGAGGATGATCGCCGGCTTTGATATCGGCCAGCAGCGGCGGTGCTTCGCGAACCACGACTTCGGTCTGCACCGATCCGCCAAAGCGGTAGCCGTAGCCGTGAACGGTCTTGACCAGGGCCTGATCGGAATCGCCGAGCACGTCACGCAGTCGGCTGACGCTTTTGGCCAAGGCGGTGTCGGACAGGATGCGCCCGGGCCAGACACCGGCCAGCAGTTCGTCCTTGGTGACCACTTCGCCCGCGTGCTGCAGCAGAAACAGCAGCACTTCTAGCGGTTTGCGCTCCATCGGCAGCAGGCGGCCGTCGCGCGACAACTCCATCGTCGATTCGTCCAGCAAAAAGCCGGAGAAATGCCAACGCAAAGCCGGCAGCTCAGTCCTCGCCCCTTCGTCGACGCCCATGTGCCCCTTTTGTGATCCGTTGCGGATCACCCCCTAGGGTGAACATAGCCACGACATCGGTACAAAGAAAGCGTCAACTGTGACGTGTGCACGCCTGCCTACCGAACCAATCGTCAGTTCGTGATCGCGCGGCCGATCAGTTCAGGCCGATATCAGCCCGGCGGGGCCTCGACCGACACCGGCACCTGCAATCGTCGCGACTGCCCTTGCGGCGGCATGGGTAGCGGCGCTGCGCGGCGAATCAATTCGACGGATTCCTGATCCAGTGCCGGAATGCCGGAGCTTTTCTGCAACCGCAACTCGCTAACCTGGCCTCGCGCATCGACCTGAAAGCTCACGACGGCGACGGCGGAATCGAGCACGCCGGGCAAGCTGCGGCGATGGCGATGCAGATGCCGGCGCAGATCGGCCAGATAGCCGCCCGAGCCGCCGCCTGCGCTGGCGGATGTCGCGCTCACGCCATCGCCCGCTACGCTGGCGGCACGGCTGGATGATTGCGATGGCGTGGTCGCGCTCATGCGCGGCGATGTCATCACGATGGGTCTGGCGGCCAGGCTCGCGCTGTCGGATTCCTGGGCCACGATGGTCGGTACGGCAGGCGATGCGCTGGCGTCATCATCCAATTTGATGATGTCCGATTCGCGATCGCGGCGGGCATCGGCAACAGCTGACTCAGTTGTATCGCCGCCGCCCGAACCCAGCCCCAGACCTGTGCCCTGCGGCAATTGCAGACCACCGCCGAGTGCGAGCAGCAGCAACAGCAGCAAATGCGCGGCGACCGCCACGTAAAGCGACAGCGCCGCCTTGAGCGGGCCGCGCGCTGCGCTCATGTGCGGCTCACGGACCGCGTTGCGTCGTCAGCAGCTTGGCGCGCACCACGCCGGCTGCGCGCAGCACTTCCAGTATCACCACCACGCGTTCGGCATCGGCATTGGCGTCGGCCTTGACGATCAGCGCGCGATCGCCGGCCGTGGCCTGCCATTGCTGTGCGCGCGGCAGCAGTGCATCGGGCTCCATCACATCGCCGGCGAAGGCGATGCGGCCGCCGGCATCGATCACCAGCACGTCGGGCTCGGGGTTCTGCTGCGTCTGCGCACTGGATCGCGGCGGCTGCACGGGCAGCAGATCGGGCGCGGCGATGGCGCCGACCAGGATCACGAAGATCAGCAGCAGAAACGCGAAGTTGATCATCGGCACCATGTCGATGGTGCCGGGTTGCCGCTGGGGCTTGGCCAGTTTCATGGCGTGGCCGCCCGGCCCAGCGTCAGTGCGGCGCCGGTGGGCTTGAGCGTGTCGAGCGCGTTGACCAGCAGCTGCAGGCTCACACCCTGCGCCGGCACCAGCACGGCCTGCGTGCCGGCCACGCTCAAAGCGGCGCGCAGCTGATCGGCCGTGACGGCCTGCCCACCCAGGCGATACGCGCCATCGCCCAGCACTTCGACGATCAGGGCGTTGGCGTCCTCGCTGCCGTCGCCGTTGCCCGACAGCGCCAGGCTCCAGCTGCGCCAGTCGCCGTAGTTGGAAACGAGCATGAAGAAGAACAGCAGCACGAACATCACGTCGACCAGCGAGGTCAGCACGATGGTGTTGCGGCGCTTGGGCGGACGCGCGAGACGCATGGTGTCAGCGCGCCGGCCCCGTGGTCAGCAGCACGGTCAGTGCCGATTCCATGCGCAGTTGCAGACGCTCGATCTGGCGCTCCAGAAAGTTGTACGCGGTCAGCGCGGCGATGGCGATGGCGAGGCCACCGGCCGTGGTCAGCAGCGCCTCCCACAAGCCGCCCGACAGAATCGCCGGGCTCACGCGATCACCAGCCGCCTGCAGTTTCTGAAAGGCCTGGATCATGCCCAGCACGGTGCCGAGCAGGCCCAGCAGCGGCGCCAGCTGCGAAATCACTTCGAGCGGACGCAGCAGGCCGCGCAGGTTGTCGAGCCGCTGCGCGGCGAAGCTTTCGATGCGCTCGCGCAGCGCTGCATCGCCCAGGTTGCGGTCGGCGCGCAGCGTGATCGCCTCGCGCATGACTTCGGCCAGCGGCGATGGCGACGCGGCGATGGCGGCCAGGGCCTGATCGGCATAGCCGCGCTGCCAGCTGTCGAGCACGCGCGCCACGAAGCGCTGATCCCAGATGCGCTGATCCCAGAACTCCCACAGCTTGACCAGCACGATGGTCACGGTCGCCACCGACAGCAGCAGCAGCACCACCATCGTCGGACCACCCAAGCGCAACCATTCCAGCGTCTGCGACATCGACTCACCCCATGTCTTGATTCAATGACCCGCGCCGCGCGCGAGCCCTACTTGAGCGGAACAACCTTGCCCTCGCCCACGCCGCGCGGATCGGCCGCGGCTTCGATCTTCCCGGTCTTCGGGTCCCAGGTCACGGCCTGCAGATTGCCGTACATCGCCTCGACGGGCTTGAGCACGTGTCCCATCGCCTGCAGCTGCGTGAGCTCCTGCGGCGACACCGCGCCGGGCTCGTATTCGACGATGTCGGGCAGGTATTGATGATGCAGGCGCGGCGAGGTCACCACCTGCTTGGCGTCGGCGCCGCCGATCCAGTCGAGCAGGCCCAGCAGCACCATGGTGACGATGCGGCTGCCGCCCGGCGAGCCGACGATCAGCAGGCCGCGCGGACCTTCGACGAAGGTGGGCGACATCGACGACAGCGGCCGCTTGCCGGGCGCCACCAGATTGGCCTTGCTGCCGATCAGCCCGTAGGCATTGCTCGCGGTGACGCTGGCGGCGAAATCGTCCATCTCGTCGTTGAAGAACACGCCGGTGCCCGGCGCCATGTAGGCACTGCCGAACGACAGGTTGATCGACAGCGTCGCCGCCACGCGATTGCCGTCGGCATCGAGAATGGACAGATGCGTGGTGTTGTTGCCTTCCCAGTACGGCGGCGCCGGCGGCAGCGCGGTGCTGGGCGTGGCCTTGTTGCGGTCGATGCCCGCGACCAGCGATTCGGCGTAGCTGCGCGACAGCAGCTGCGTCATCGGAATCTGCACGAAATCCGGATCGCCCAGATACGCCGCGCGATCGCGGTAGCCGCGGCGCATGGCCTCGATGAGCTGATGCTTGGCGGCCACACCCTTGCCGTCGTAGCCCAGCAGTTCGAGCTGGTGCAGCACCTCGCCCAGCGTCGGGCCGGCGGCCGACGGCGGCGAGGCCGTGACGATGCGATAGTCGCGATAAAAGAACGTGACCGGCTTGCGCTCCACCACCTCGTAGCCGTCGAGGTCGGCCTGCGTCCAGATGCCGCCGTCCTGCGTCGAACCGGCCAGCAGCAGCCTGGCCGTCTCGCCTTCGTAGAAGCCCGCGCGGCCCTTGGCGGCCATGCGCTCCAGCGTCCTGGCGAGGTCGGGCTGCTTGAGCAGCGCACCACTGCCGGGCGGCTGGCCCGCGACCGCGAACGTGGCCTTGGCGGCCGGCGACAGGCGCTTCCAGCTGCGTGCGAAGGCCGCGGCCAGCTTGTCGTCGCAGGCGAAGCCGTCGCGTGCGTAGCGAATCGCCGGCTCCAGGCTGCGCGACAGCGGCAGCTTGCCGTACTGCCTGGCGATGTGATCGAGCGCGGCGGGCTCGCCCGGAATGCCAGCCGACAGCGCGCCGTCGCGCGAGCGCTTGTCGACGGCCTTTCCGCTGGCGTCCAGGTACATCTCGGGGCTGGACTTGCCGGGCGCCTTCTCGCGGCCGTCGACCATGGTCTCGAAGCCATCGCTCTGGCGATGCAGCAGCCAGAAGCCGCCACCGCCCAGGCCCGAGCCCGTGGGCTCGACCACGGCGATGGCCGCACTCACGGCGACTGCGGCGTCGAAGGCATTGCCGCCGGCCGCCAGCACCTCGAGGCCGGCCTGCGTCGCCAGCGGATGCGCGCTGGCCACCGCATAAGCCTTGGGTTTGGCCGCCGTCGCGCCGTCGGCGGCCTGCGCCACCGAGATCGCCAGCAGCCAGCCGCCCGTCGCCCACACCGCCCACTTCTTCACGTCGTTTCTCCGGTCAGCAATCGATACTTGGCCTGCAGCTGCTCGCGCGTCTCCTCGTGCTCGGGATCGAGCGGAATGCAGTTCACGGGGCACACGCGCTGGCACTGCGGCACGTCGAAATGACCGACGCATTCGGTGCACAGCGCCGGATCGATCTCGTAGATTTCCACGCCCTGGTAGATGGCCTGGTTGGGACACACGGGCTCGCAGACATCGCAGTTGATGCACTCGTCGGTGATCTTGAGCGCCATCGCCTGTCCTAGCCGCGCACGCAGCCGCCAGCCGCGACGGGGCGCGCCAGCAGCGTGGAATAGGTTTCGACGAGCTGCGACTCGCGGTATGCAAACGCATTGATCAGCAGCTTGAGTCCGCGCGCATTCTGCGTCAGCGCCGCATGGCCGCCGTCGAACAGGCGCTCGTAGATCAGCGCGCCGACGCTGCGCGCCTGCTCGTCGTAGCGCTGCTGCTGCGCATAGGCGCGCGACCATTCGAGCACGCAGGCATACGACAGGTATTGCAGCACGCCGGTCTGCGCGGCCGATTCCCAGGCCGTGCGCTGCAGCACCGCCGGAAACACGAATCCGCGCGAAAAGTCCTGCGGGCCCAGCGCCGCGTCGGGCTTGCCGAGCTTGTCGAGCAGACCCTGGTGATAGTCCATCGAGCGCTGCGCGGCCTCGCGATTGGACTTGAGCTCGGCAACGATGCTGCGCTCGGCCTCGGCCGCGCGCTGGCGGTGCTCGCTCTGCTCGTGCCAGTCGTTGGCCAGGTAGGCCAGCACCACGCCCAGCACCACGAGTCCGGATTCCAGCAGCGCGCTGCGCAGGGTCTTGTTGATGGCCATGCGCATCAGGCCGTCGTCGACAGCGGCGCCGGCGCGGCGTCACGCGCCGCGTAGCGCTGCGCCATCACCGTGCAGACCATGATCTGGAGCTGGTGGTAGAACATGATCGGCAGCACGATGAGCCCCAGCGGCGTATCGCCCATGAGCAGCTTGGCCATGGGAATGCCGACGGCCAGCGATTTCTTGGAGCCACAGAACACGCCGGTGATCTCGTCTTCCTTCGAATAGCCCAGCTTGCGCGCCAGCAGCGTGGTGATGCTCAGCGCAAACGCCAGCAGGGCCACCGACAGCAACGCCGTCTGCAGCAGCGTGATGAGGCCGTACTGCTTCCAGATGCCGGCCTGCGTGGAATCGCAGAAGGCCGAATAGACGATCAGCAGGATCACCAGGCGATCGGATTTGGCGATCAGCGCCTTGTTGCGGCCTACCCAGCCGGCGATCCAGCGCCGCGCGACCTGCCCCGCCACCAGCGGCAGGAACAGCTGCGTGGCGATCTTGATGAACTGGTCCAGCATGTCGGCGCCCGACATGCCTTCGCCGCCCGTGCGCAGCCACAGGTTGACCAGCAGCGGCGTGATCACCATGCCCAGCAGGCTCGACAGCGTGGCGTTGAAGATGGCGCCCGCCACGTTGCCGCGCGCCAGCGTGGTCAGCGCGATCGACGTGGAGATCGTCGACGGCAGCGCGCACAGGTAGAAGAACCCGGCCAGCAAACCCTGGGGCAGCCAGCCGCGGCCGACGATCATGAAACCGATGCCGATGGCCGGAAACAGCACGAAGGTGGACAGCTGCACCAGCAGGTGCAGGCGCCAGTTGGTGACGCCGGCCGCCAGATTGGCGAACGACAGGCCGGCGCCGGCGAAGAAGAACACCAGCGCCACGCCGAACTCGGTGATCACGTCGAGATGCAGCGGCCCGTCGCTGGCGCCCAGCGAGGGCATCAGCGCGGCGAGTACCACCACCGCGATCATCAGCAGGACGAAGCTATCGATCGGCAGACGCTTGAACAAAACGAAGATCCTTCGGAATCAGGGCTCGATGCGACCCGCCACCGCGATCAGCCGCGCGGACGGCCGAAGCGATCGAGCAGCGGACCGACCACAGCCGGCGGCACCAGCTTGGCCACGGGCGCGCCCAGGCTGGCGAGTTCGCGCACGAGGCTCGACGACAGATGGGCGTATTCCGGCGACGGCGTCAGCATGACGGTGTCGAGCTGCGGATACAGGTCGCGATTCATCACCGCCATCTGCTTTTCATAGTCCACGTCCACCACCGTGCGAACACCGCGCACCAGCACGTTGACGTCGTTGTCGCGCGCGAAATCCACCACCAGACCGGAGAAACCCTTGACCTCGACATTGGACAGATCCGAGGTCACCTGCCGGATCAGGTCCACGCGTTCTTCGAGCGAAAAGCGTGGGTTCTTGGCCGGATTCAGGCCCACGGCCACGATCAGGCGCGGAAACATGCGCGCGGCGCGATGGATGATGTCGTTGTGCCCCAGCGTCACCGGATCGAAGGTGCCGCTGTAGGCCGCCACGATGCTCGACGAGGGACTCACCGGCGCTCCAGGCGATCCTCAGGGGATCGTAAGTGGATCAGGCCGGCAGTGTACCCGATGCACTCCTGGCCGGGCCGCGGGCGCGGGTCGTCCTAGCGCGCCGCTAGGGCAGCCCGGCGCCCTCGAAGGACGCCAGCCCGTAGGCCACCTGCCCGGCCTGCTTCTCGCGCAGCCAGCTCCAGCCCGGCCCCAGTTCCGGACGCGGCTGGGCCGTGGGCCATTCCAGGTAGACCCGGTTGCCGGGCTTGAGCAGGGGCGGCAGCAGCGCCAGCGCACGACCCAGCAGCGTGCTGGCGTAGGGCGGGTCGAGCAGCACGATGTCGTAGCGGCGGGCGGCGCGCGACAGCACGGCCAGCGCGTCCTCGGCCAGCACTTCGGCGCGGGCCTCGACACCAAGCTTGCGCAGCGACTCGCGAATCGCCCGCGCCTGTTCGGCGCCCGATTCCACGAAACTCACCATGGCAGCCCCGCGCGACAGCGCCTCGAAGCCCAGCGCGCCACTGCCCGCGAACAGGTCGAGCACGGCGGCCCCTTCGATGCGCGGCGCCAGCCAGTCGAACAGCGTCTGGCGCACGCGATCGGGCGTCGGGCGCACGCCCTCGCCATCGACGAATTCGACGATGCGGCTGCGGTACTCACCGCCGATGATGCGGAGCTTGCCGAGGGGACGGCGTGTCATGCGCGAGCGACTCGAAACGAAACCGGACCGCAGTTTAGCGGGCCGGGCCCGGAATCACTCGATGAGTCTCTCGGCGCATCACGTCGTTGAATCATTCGGCGGATCGTTCGCAGACCCTTCGCAGCCACCGTGCGGAATCGCTCGATCACGATCCGCAGCGCGATCAGGCCGCCAGCGTGACGGACGATGCCCCGCTCTCGTGCTCGACGTGCCGCAGCACCCGACCCGCCGCCTCGACACCGAACGCGGGCAGATAGGCCCCATCGCGCCACAGCAGACGTCCACCGACCGCCACCGCGCGCACCACGCCGGTCGGGCGGTTGACGAGCTGATGGTGGGCGAAACACTCGCGCCACACGTATTCCACCGTGCGCTCGGGCTGCCAGCGCTCGAGCGCCGCCGGGTCGATGAGCGCCAGGTCCGCCGCCGCACCGACTGCGATCCGGCCGACGTCGAGCCCGAAGAATTCGGCCGGCTCCGCGGTGAGCCGCTGCACCGCGTGCGCGACACGTGGCAGACCGCGCTGCTGGGCGATCTTGAGCATGCGCAGGTTGCCGTCGTAGAAGGCCATGTTGGTCAGATGCGCACCGCTGTCGTTGAAGCCCGGCAGCAGCAAGGGCTCAAACAGCAGGCGCTCGATCACCGCCGCATCGCAGTTGGCCGTGAT
>JALRLM010000315.1 GCA_023254435.1 Hydrocarboniphaga sp. | reverse complement strand
GCACGTGAGCAGCGCAGGGCATCCCGAAGGGATGCGCCACCAGGGTGTGCGCTCGATGCGTACTTTCTTTGCACAAGCAAAGAAAGTACGGCCGGTCCGGCGAGGACAAAAGCCCTCAGTGCATGAGCGGCCCGATCGCGGTAGCCGCAAACGAAATCAAAGGCGTGAAGGGGAAGTGCAAACAAAGAAAAGCACGGTCCGGCTGGCGAACCCCAGGACTGCAGATCACCACCCGCCAGGCGCGACCATCCCCAACGATCCAACAACATGGCGTCCATGGCCGTCACGACTAAGCCGCCGCCTTCCGCGCGGAGCCATAAAACCGCAACTCCGTCTCCAGCCGCGGCGCATACAAAGCCGCAGACAAGTCCGCCTCCATCAGCACATGCGGTCGACCCTGCACGCTCAGGGCACGCAGCTGCCGCCAGGCCAGCTTTTCGAACAAGCGCAGGTTCTGCACCTGCACCGTTGCCAGAAAGCGCGTGCAGCCCAGCGCATGCGCTGTGCTCACCGCATGCACGATCAGCTGTGTGCCCAGCCAGGCCGCGCCGCGATAATGCGGGTGCACGGCCAGCCGCGAACCCTGCCAGAGCCCGGTGTCGTCGACGCGGTGAATGCGGACCGTGCCCACCACGTCTTCGGCGATGCCGGCCACGCAGGCGATGGCCGCGATGGAGATGGCCTGCTCGTCGATGGCATCGCGATCGTCGCCGTCGAACACCTGCTGCTCGGCGCAGAACACGGCGCGACGCAGGTCCAGGCATCCGCGTTGCTCCCAGCGGTTCTCCACGTGCTTGACGATATATTCGCCTGCAATGAACGGCGTGGATGGAATGTTCATGGCGCTTACTTCTTTTCGTAGGCCGAGAGCGAGGAGCAGGCGCCGCAACGGCCGCAGCCGGCCTTGATGTCCGCCGACTTCAGGCCGCCATCGACGAGCATGCGACCCAGCGGTTCGACGATGGATCGCATGAAGGCCGGATCGGGCGAAGGGTGATCCTGCAGCGGCGTGCCGCTGTTGGGTACGAAGGGCACCACGAAGGGATAGACGCCGATGGCGATGAGCCGCTCGCACATGTCGAGGATGGCCTCGCGCGTGTCGCCCAGGCCCGCGAGAATGTAGGTGCTGACCTGTCCGCGACCGAAGACGTTCACGGCATCGACGAAGGCCGTCATGTACTGCTCGATCGTCACCGTGGCCTTGCCGGGCATGATGCGCTCGCGCACCTGGGGCGTGACCGCCTCCAGATGCATGCCCAGGCTATCGACGCCGGCGGCCTTGAGGCGGGTGAACCAGATCGGATCGTCGGGCGGCTCGCACTGCGCCTGGATCGGCAGATCCACCGCGGCTTTCACCGCGGCGGCGGACTCGCACAGGATCTCGGCGCCGCGATCGGTGAAGTTCGGCGTTCCCGTGGTCATCACCATGTGCTTGACGCCATCGAGTTCGACCGCGGCCTTGGCGACTTCGGCCAGTTGCTCGGGTGTCTTGCGATTGATGGTGCGGCCGTGAGCCAGCGATTCGCCGATGGAGCAGAACTGGCAGGACGTGCTGCGGCGTCCGTAGCGGATGCAGGTTTGCAGCACCGTGGTGGCCAGCACGTCGTGGCCGTGCAACTGCGCGATCTTGCCGTACGAGATGCCGTCGGCGGTCTGCAGCCGGGTGAAGCGAGGCTGTTTCGGAAATGAGATCGTCGCGAGCCTGCCGCCGTCGCGATGCAGGCGCACGCGGCCTTCGGCATCGGGGGCATCGGCATGGAACGGCGATGTCGCCGCGCTGCCCGTGTGCACCGGAATCATCACGGTGTGACCGGCGATGGTCACGGCCTTGTGATCGGAAGGCCCCGCACCGCCGCGCCGGCTCGGCGCGCCGGCATCGGCATTGACCAGTCTCAGCCCCTTGGACTGCAGCTCGGTGATGAGCTCGCGGCTGATGGTGGACTCGGCAAAGGCGTCAATCGGAAGCGGACGGTTCATCGTTCGTGCTCCGCAACAGGGAAGGAAATTCAGGCCGCGACTCCAGCCGCGACTCCAGCGGCGACGAGTGCAGCGGGGTGCTGGCACGCGCATCGAGGTTCAGCGACAGCAGTTCGGGGCGCGCGTAGTGGCCCACCGAATCCATCATGCGTTTGCGCTTAGGTATCAGCGCCATGTCCAGCGTGGCGACGACCATGCCTTCACCTTCGCGCAGCGGCTCGGCCAGGTGCTTGCCTTCGGGCGAGATCACCGCGCTGTAGCAGCCGCCGCGCATGGCCTTTTGCAGCGTGGGATCGGGCGTGATCTGCGCGATCTGTTCTTCGCTGAGCCAACCCGTGGCGTTGACGACGAAGCAGCCCGACTCCAGCGCGTGATGGCGCATGGTGACTTCCATCTGCTCGGCGAAGATCGGCCCCACCAGCGAGCCTGGAAACTGCGAGCAGTGGATCTGCTCGTGCTGCGTCATCAGCGCGTAGCGCGCCAGCGGGTTGTAGTGCTCCCAGCAGGCCAGCGCACCGACACGGCCGACGGCGGTGTCGACGACCTTCAGGCCCGAGCCATCGCCCATGCCCCAGACCATGCGCTCGTGATAGGTCGGCGTGATCTTGCGGCGCTTGAGCAGCAGCGTGCCGTCGGCGTCGAAGATCAGCTGCGTGTTGTACAGCGTGCCGTGATCGCGCTCGTTGACGCCGAGCACGACCACGGCCTTGTGCTGGCGCGCCGCGGCGGCCACCGCGTCGGTGGCCGCGCTGGGCACCGTCACCGCTTCTTCGTAGAGCTTCAGGTGCGCCGGCCCCATCTGCACGGCGGGCGTGATGAAGGAAAAGTACGGGTAGTACGGCACCACGGTTTCGGGAAACACGATCAGCGTGGCGCCGCGCTGCGCCGCCTGCGCGATGGCTTCGACGACCTTGGCGATGGTGCCTTCGCGGCTGCCCAGAACGGGCGACAGCTGCACGGCGGCGACGGTGACGGAAGTGCTCATGACGAGGCTCGGTGGGTGGTGGCGGGGCGGGTCTCGACCCGCCCCGCGAGGCGCGCTCAGGCTGGGTTGGCTACAGCGTCCAGGTATCGAGGATGAAAGCGCCGTCCTTGCGATGCAGCAGGATCAGGTCGAGCACGTCGAGCGGATTGATCGGACGAATGCCCGGCTGCAGCGAAGGTTCGCCATGGCCGTACAGCGCCTGCAGTGCGAAGCGGCAGGCGTAGACCTTGCCGCCTTCGTCCATGAAGGCCTTGAGCTGGTTGTTGAAGTTCTGGTGGCCCGGAAACGCCTCGTCGCCGATCTTGGGAAAGCCACGCTGCACGCCCAGCGTCACGCCGGGACCGTAGAGCAGCACCGAGGTTTCGAAGCCCTTGCGCTGCAGGCGCTTGGCCTGCAGCAGATTGACCAGACCGATGGAGCCTTCGAAGGCCACGGTATGGAACGTGATCAGCGCTTTTTCGCCGGGTTCGGCCTTCACATCGGGGAACACCTTTTCTTCGTAATCGACGAAGAAATCACCTTTCTCGTGAGCGGGCTTGTTGACTGCGGGCATGACGGCATCTCCGATGCGTGCTGCGTTGTGGGGTGTTTGCCGCCGCGATCGCGCCGGCCTGCTGCCCCCTGTAAATGGCAAGGCAGATGCCACGCGCCGCCGTTTTTTTTGCGCGGCGATGCGATCAATGCGAGACATTCCGGAAAGCCTTGGAGAAATAATTTGTCGCGCGAAAGCGACGCGAAAAGTGTTGCGCGTTGATCGCATGGCCAGCGCGGCATTGCGCCCAGGAGCACGGATCAGATCCTGCCTTTCCTTGGTGCCGTTTGCCCTTTGATGGGGCAATTAAGCGCTATTTTGATCGTATAAAAATGCAATCAATGGAAAACAATTGATCGCATTCTGGCGTTATAGTGAGGGCTGTTCCGCACCCCGCCGACGATCATGTCCAACGAAGCCAGCCGCTGGTCCGCCGCCATCCGCGCCAGTTCCAAGCCCGCGTATCTCGCCATTGCCGATGCACTGGCCGACGACATCCAGTCGGGCAAGCTCGCCGCGCATCAGCGACTGCCGACGCTGCGCGTGCTGGCCGATGCGCTCAAGCTCAACTTCACCACCGTGGCACGCGGCTATGCCGAAGCGCAGCAGCGCGGACTCATCGACACGCGCGCGGGCAGCGGCACCTTCGTGCGCGAAACCGTGCGCAGCGGGCCGCTGCGTCGCGCCTTGCCGGCAGGCCTGGTCGACATGACCATGAACATGCCGCCCGAGCCGCAGGATCGCGCGCTGCTCAACCGACTGCGCGAGGGCGTGGCCTCGCTATGGAGCGACGCCGATCCCTATGCGCTGTTGCGTTACCAGGAGTTCGGCGGTCAGCCTGAGGATCGTGAAGCTGGCGCGCACTGGCTGGCGCCGCACGTGCCGGGCATTACGGGGTCGCGCGTGCTCGTGTGTCCCGGCGCGCAGGGCGCGCTGCTGGCCCTGTTCACCGTACTCGCACGGCCTGGCGACAGCATCGCCTGCGAAGCCGTGACCTATCCGGGCATCAAGGGCCTGGCCGCGCAGCTGGGCATACGCCTGGTCGGACTACCGGCCGACGACGAGGGCATCGATCCCGAAGCGCTCGGTGCCTTGTGCGCGGCCGACCTGCCCAAGGCGCTGTACGTGAACCCCACCTTCAACAATCCGACCACGGCGACGATGTCGCGCGAGCGTCGCGAGGCCGTGGCCGACATCGCGCGGCGCTACAGCCTGCCGATCATCGAGGACGATCCTTACGGCATGTTGCCCGCGACCACGCCGGTGTCGCTGGCCGCGCTGGCGCCGGAGCTGACCTTCTACGTCACCGGCTTCGCCAAATGCCTCGGTGCAGGCCTGCGCATCGGCTACGTCACGCTGCCCAATGCGCGCTACAGCGCACGCGTGGCCGCGGCCATGCGCACGACCACGGTCATGGCCGCGCCGTTCATGGTCAGGCTCGCGACGCGCTGGCTCAACGACGGCACCGTGCAGGCCGCGACCGAGGCGATCCGCGTCGAATCGCGGGCGCGTCAGCAGATGGCGAGCGAGGTCCTGAAGCAGGCGCGCTACCTCGCCAGGCCCGAGGCTTTCCACCTGTGGCTGTCGGTGCCCGCTCCGTGGACGCGCATCGAGTTCGCCACGCATCTGCGTGCCCACGGTGTCGGCGTGGTGGTGTCGGATACCTTCACCACCGCCGGTCCTGCGCCGGAGGCGGTGCGCGTCTGCCTGGGTGGGCCGGCGAGTCGGGAGGAATGCCGGCATACGCTGGAGATCATCGAGGATGCGATCGAGCAGTCGCCGGCGATGGTGTCCAGGGTGATGTGAGTGTTTTGTTGGTGTTGTTGTGGCTGCTCGCTCTGGTGTTGTTGTGATGTGAGAGTGTTTGTCCTTCCCGGACGGGGGTTACTTTCTTTGCTCCTGCAAAGAAAGTAACCAAAGAAAGCAGGCCCCGCGTCCGCGCCCTTCGCGATGAAGCCGCGAAGGGTACCCGGCTGGA
>JALRLM010000256.1 GCA_023254435.1 Hydrocarboniphaga sp. | reverse complement strand
GCGAAGCCGACGATGCCGAGCTGGCGATGCAGCCGCAGGTTGCCGACACGAACCAGGCTGGCCTGGGTGAACAGCAACGACATCCACGCCAGACAGAGCAGGCCGTGGATGATGAACTTGGGATCGTGGTTGCTGGGCTGGCCGACGTTCCAGATCAGGTTGTCGGAGAAGCTCCAGACCGACAGCGCGAGGATCAGGCCGGTGGCGATGGAGAAATACCAGCGCTGCAGCAGCAGGCCGCGCGGAGCGAGCTGGAGAGCCGGTGTCTGTCGCATGGCGGCCGTGCCTGTTCCGGGAGCAAGCCCGTTGGAGAAACCGGGCTCGACACTACGGCAAACGGCGGTCTCGCGCGAGCGATCCGGCCGCCGTCGACTCAGGACTGCAGCAGCTCCGTCAGAGCAGCCACGCCCGGCATGTCGGCACGCCCCGCCACGCTGTGCGTCCACTGCCAGCTCGCCGGTGTGGACTGCGCGCCGGCCAACCGCTGCAGCGCGTCGATGGTGCGCGGCGCGTTCGCATCGCCGGTCTGCACGCGCACGCGATTCAGCTCGCCATGCTCGGCCAGGCTGCGCGCCAGCGTCGCCTGCACCTGGTACCAGGCCAGCATCGGCTTGAACACGGGCGTGGCGTTGCCGATGTGGTGGTCGCGATAGTCGGATGGAATGAACAGGCGGCCGTCGTAGCGCTGGCGGCTCGCGCGTTCGAAATCCGCCAGCGGCGTCACCGCGTGCACGAACAGCGCCTGCGGCTGCATGGCGAACCAGCGTTCGAGTTCGTGAATACGAAAGCCCGCCATCTCGTCGACGATGACGACGGGCCTGGGCGCGATGCCGCGCAGCAGCTGCGACAGCAGCGCCGCCGTGGGCCAGTCGCTGCGTTCGCGCAAAAAAGCCGGTGCATCGTGGGCTTCGGGCAGATGTGCACGCAACGCGGCCAGCAGCGATTCGTCGATGGGGTCCTGGGCCAGCTGCGCCATGTGCAGCAGCTCGCCCACCGTCGTCGCCATGGCCAGCTTGAGATCGCACAAACACAGGCCGCCGACCGAGGCGGCCAGCGTTTCGCCCCAGGCGCGCAGGCCGCTGTCGGGCGTGCCGAGGATCAACGTGAGTGCGGGCGCGCTCATGTGCCGGGCGCCCGCTTGTGACCCAGAAACACCTCGCAGCCGCCGCGCGGATTGTTCACGAGCTGCCATTTGCCGCGACGCTGGATCGCCACCTGCGGGCCGTAAGGGTTGGCCGTGCCCAGGAACAGGCCATGCGGCGTCGAGGCGAAGTTGCGCACGCCCCAGTTGTACTGGTTATCGAAGCCCGAGCGCGTCACGCATTCCCAGCGGATGCCGTCGGCCGTGCGCCACAGGTCGAAGCCGCCCATGTCGCGCACGAGGCGATCCAGGCCCCAGCGCTGCACGAGCACGAGCACGTCCTCGGGCCAGGTGTTGAGCGGGATGTAGGGCAGGGCGTTGGCCCACGAGAAAGTGCCGACGTAGAGCCAGCCCGCGTGCTCGGCCATGCGCCAGATGTAGCCGTTGAACAGGTTGTCGTAGCCCGCGCCGTAACCCGACAGCGGCGTGCGGATGCCCTGCGGCGTCTCACGCGGCAGGCCGACCAGCAGATCCCAGGAATCGTCGGGCCAGACGCGGATCATCTCCGACGCCGCCGGACCGATCTTGAACTGGCGATGGAAGCCGCCGTTGGCGATGCCGGTGCCCACGTACAGCGCGCCCTTGAACACGCACAGGCTGGCCACGGCCTCGTTGTGCGGGCCGCGCCAGGCCCCCTTGTCGAGCACCTTCTTCCAGGTATACGGCGGCTTGGATTCGCCCTCGGTGCGCCACAGCTGCAGGCCGCGCGGATTGACCGTGCCGGCGTAGAGACGGCCGTGATACTCCACCATCTCGAACACGGTGACGTTGGCGCGTTCGCCGAAGCCCTCGACGTTGGCGGCCGTCCATTGCGCGCCGGCGATGTCGTCGGTGCAGTAGATGGTCGATTCGCTGCCGACGGAATCCTGCGCGCGGCGCACGCCGTTGATGACGGCCGAGGAGCTCGTCGGCGAGGTGTGGATGCGGCCGTTGTAGTGCTGCAGCGTGCGGAACGAGCGCACCTGCGGGCCGAACGGTGGCCGCGGCACGGGCTCGAAATTCACGCCGTCTTCGCAGCGCAGGATGTCGGGCGGTTCGGGCGCCATCGCCGGTGCCCAGGTCGACACGTAGAGGCAGGGCTGGGTGTCGCTGGCGCCCTGGAACACCGCCATGCCGCGAAAGCCGATGTAGCGCGGCACTTCGCGGCCATTGAGTCCCTTGACCCACACCGCGCGATAGGCGAGCGACCACTGCATCGTCGCCGGATCGAAGCACCAGATTTCGGAGCGCCGATCGTAGATGTAGACGTTGCGGCTCCAGTCGGTGGGCCACGGCACCATGTTGGGCGTGGGCACGTTGACCGCGTTCATCTGCAGCACGCCGCGCGTGGTGCCGACGTAGAGCTTGCCGCGGAACCACGCCATGCTGTGGGCGTAGGAGTTGAGCCCGTCGCCGAAGCCGCTGCGATTGATCATGCGGAAATCGGTGGCGTCGAGCCCCAGCTCGTCGCCACCCGTCGCCTGCATGTCGATCGCCGGACCGTTCACGGCAGCCAGGACCAGACTTCGACCAGCACGAAGCGCACGAGCGCGCGCGTGAACGCGAAGCCCGCCAGCGTCCAGTGGCTGTGCACCTTGCCCTGGCCCGTCATCTCGGGCTTGAGCTCGGTGGCGGGATCGTCGATCAGCAGGCGCACGCGCACGATCTTGCCGTATTCGCCCTGTTCGGCATCGGGCGCGATGCTGGTGACGTGGCCCGCGAAGCTGCTGCCCGGATAGGCCCAGACACGCACCCAGGCCTTCGCGTCGGGCTTGATCTGCGCCACCGTGGATTCGGGCATTTCGAGTTCGGCCTGCAGCTGCTCGGTGTTCTCGATGTAGGCCACCGGCGTGCCGATGTCCAGGTAACTGCCGCGCGCGAACGACAGCTTGTCGGACACCACGCGGCCGGCGATCGGCGCGCGCAGCGTGGTGTTGGCGAGCTGCTCGCGCGCGAACTCGACTTCGGTCTGTGCCTTCACCACTTCGGCCTGCAGGGCGGCGACGCGCTCGTCGCGCGCCGGATTGCCGATCATCTTGAGCTGCTGCTCGGCTTCGACCACTTCCTGGCGGCGAATGTCGGCGGTGCCGCGCGCGGTGTCGTAGTCCTGCGGCGAAACGGCGCGGCGGCTGTAGGCCGTGGCCAGGCGCTCGGCCTCGCCCTGGGCGAGTGCCAGACGCTTGCGCGCGGTGGCGAGCTTCTCGCGCGCCAGCTGCACTTCGCTGCTGGCGCCGCCGGTCTTGACGATGGCCAGTTCGGATTCGGCGCGCTTGAGCGTGGCTTCGGCCGCCGCGACCTGCGCCTTGGTGGCGACGTCGGAGACGCGCAGCAGCTCGGCGCCGGCTTCGACGAAGTCGCCCTCGCGCACCAGCACTTCGCGCACGTCGCCGGGCACCAGCGCGCGCACTTCGGCGCGATCGCGCGGCAGCACCACGGCCTTGCCGCTGGGCTCGTACGGATACGGCAGCACGAACAGCACCGCGACCACGCCGATGATGATCCAGTGGGTGCGGGAGAGAGTCGGCAGTTTCACGCGGAAAGGCTCCAGGGATGTGCGCGAGTAAAGCCCGCGCCGGCTATAGCGATAAAACGAGAACGAGAAAACACTGAGGAACAGCGCCACGCCGGGCCCGCCGAAGCGATCTTCGAGCCAGTGCGCGGGGAACATCAGATACAGCGTCACCACCGCCACGATGTAGACGATGGTCATCACCGCGTAGCCGATGCGCAGCGACCTGGGCGGCACCGGGCGTTCGTTCCACGGCCGCGTGGTGCTGGCCAGCGCCAGCCAGGCCTGCTCGCGCAGGTCGGGCACGCCGACGCGATCGGTGAACCAGTGGTAGCCGTCGCGGCGTGCCAGCGGGTTGGCGTCGAACAGGAAGGCCACCAGCGAAATCACGGTCAGGCCGATGAAGAACTGCGGCAGCACGCTCGAGGTGTGCCGGGTCAAAAACCAGCCCATCTCGCCGATGAAGACCAGCGTCAGCAGGGCGGTCAGCGGCGACAGCAGGATCTGGCTGCGGCCGCGGGCATCGGCCATTTCGGCCGGACCGGCGGTCTGCGCCAGAAAGCGCGGCAGGAAGTGCATGCTGAAGAACACACCGAACGACGGCCATTTTCCGGTCGTGCGTTTCACCGCCACC
>JALRLM010000232.1 GCA_023254435.1 Hydrocarboniphaga sp. | reverse complement strand
GGTTTCGATGCCTTCCAGTCCCGGCGAGGAATTGACCTCCATCACCACCGGGCCGTGCTCGGAGCGCAGCAGGTCGACGCCGGCGACGTTGAGGCCCATAGCGCGAGCGGCCGCCAGCGCGGTGCGGCGCTCCTCGGGCGTGATGCGCACGGGCACGGCGACACCGCCGCGATGCAGGTTGGAGCGGAACTCGCCCTCGCGCGCCTGCCGCATCATCGTCGCCACCACCTTGTTGCCGATGACGAAGCAGCGGATGTCGGCGCCGCCGGCTTCGGCGACGAAGTGCTGCACGAGAAAGTGCGCGTCCAGGCCGCGAAACGCATCGATCACCGATTCGGCGGCCTGATCGGTTTCGGCCAGCACCACGCCCTGGCCCTGCGTGCCCTCGATCAGCTTGACCACCAGCGGTGCGCCGCCGACCAGGCCGATCAGGTCCTGGGTGTCGTCGGGCGAGTGCGCAAAGCCCGTCACCGGCATGCCGATGCCGTGGCGCGCCAGCAGTTGGTGCGCGCGCAGCTTGTCGCGCGAGCGCGTGATCGCCTGCGATTCGTTGAGCGAGTAGATGCCCATCATCTCGAACTGCCGCACCACGGCGGTGCCGTAGAAGGTCACCGAGGCACCGATGCGCGGAATCACCGCATCGAAGCCGGTGAGCTTGCGGCCTCGGTAGTGGATCTCGGTGCAGTGGGGCGCGATGTTCATGTAGCAGCGCAGCACGTCGATGACCTTGATCTCGTGGCCGCGTGCTTCGGCGGCTTCGATGAGCCGGCGCGTGGAATACAGCTTGGCGTTGCGTGACAGCAGGGCGATCTTCATGCGTCGGACTCGTCGTGCCCGCTGTGCTTGCGCCCCTGCAGGTAGCTGCCGCCCGGGTCGACGCGGAAACGCCCGGCCAGCGCGGTGCGGCCCAGCAGCATGCGGAACAGCAGCGAATCGCGCGCGGTCAGCGTGATCTCGATCGGCCAGGTGACCTCGCCGAGCGTGATCGGTGTGACGATGACGGGCCGCAGTTCGCGATGCCCGCCCGAGTCGGTGACCCAGCGTTCGTCGACGACTTCGGCCTCGCACCAGATGGCGGTATCGGCATGCTGCAGCGGATTGACGCCGAAGCGCACGCGGCCGTTGACCGGCTTGTCGATGGAGAACGCGTGCAAGGCCGAGGTGCGGGCGCCGGTGTCGATCTTGGCCTTGACGCGTTCGATGCCGAAGTCTCCGAACGACACCCATTCGCGCCAGCCGACGGTGGGCGCGTCCTTGGACAAGGTGGCTCGTTTGCGGCGCCAGGCGGCTGAGGTCATGCGCTCAAGCTTCGTATGGATGCGGGGTGCGTATCCTGAACCGGGCGCGTGACGTTGTCGCGTCCCGGTCGTGGCGACTTTTCGGGCACGGGGCGAAGCTCTACACTGCGCGGCCATTTTTTGCTCAAGCATGCGGCCATGCGCGATTCGGCTCAGCACAACGCATTCGACGTCATCGTCATCGGTGGCGGTCACGCCGGGACCGAGGCGGCGCTGGCGTCCGCGCGCAGCGGCGCGACCACGCTGCTGGTCACGCAGTCCATCGAGACCCTGGGCCAGATGTCCTGCAACCCGGCCATCGGCGGCATCGGCAAGGGACACCTGACCCGGGAGATCGACGCGCTGGGCGGCGTGATGGCCCGGGCCATCGACCAGGCGGGCATCCAGTTCCGCACG
>JALRLM010000222.1 GCA_023254435.1 Hydrocarboniphaga sp. | reverse complement strand
TTCACGGCCTGGCCTGCTGGCTGATCGCGCGGCGCATCCCGGTCGAGCACGCCAGCTTCGCCTATCCGGCGCCGGCGTGGGGCGAGGAATACAAGGCGGCATTTTCGCCATCGCTGGAATTCGGCGCCGCGCGGACACGCCTGGTGTTCGACGCCCTGCTGCTGGAGACGCCGGTGGTGCAGACCACGCGCACGCTGCCCGAATTCCTGCGCGGCGCGCCGGGCAATTTCATTCTCAAGTACCGCAACGAAAACAGCCTGTCGAGCCGCGTGCGCCGCCATTTGCGTGCACTGCAGCCGTCGGCCTGGCCGAGCTTCGAAGCGCTGGCGGACAGCTTCCACCTGGGCACGACCACCTTGCGCCGCCGCCTGGAGCGCGAGGGCACTTCGTTCAGCACCATTCGCGAAGCGGTACGCCGCGATTTGGCGATCGGCTATCTGCAGGGCACTGATATGAGCATCGTCGACATCGCGCTGGCGCTGGGCTTCGCCGAGCCCAGCGCGTTTCATCGTGCGTTCAAGCAATGGACGGGCGTGAGGCCCGGCGCCTATCGCGAGGATGCGCGCAAGCAGGCCGTAAAACGCTCGGCGAGGGCGCGCGGCGACTGAGGTCTGTGCAAGGTCATGGCGCATTCAGTCGAGGCCGACAGACTGCGGTTTTGACGCCAGGACGGCATGCTCATGGACAAGGCCAAGCTGCAGCAGCGCGGCAAGATCGCGCTCTCGGTGTTCTTTCTCGTCGCCGTGGCCTGGATCGTCATCGATCGCGGTGCCGAACTGGACTGGCAGGAGATCGGTGCCTCGCTGCGGCGCTACGAGTTGCATACCGTCGTTGCCGCGTTCGCGCTCGGGCTGGTCGCCTACCTGGCCTGCGCCGGCTACGACCTGCTGGCGCGACGCTACGTGCACCACGACATTCCGGCGCCGACGGTGGTCGGCATCGCCTTCGTCAGCTACGCGGTGAACCTCAACGTCGGCGCGCTGCTGGGCGGGCTGGGCTTTCGCTACCGGCTGTACTCGCGCTACGGCGTCGACACCGCCCGGATCACCCAGATCATCGGCCTGTCGGTACTCGCCAACTGGGCCGGTTTCATCTTGCTGGCGGGTCTGGTGCTGCTGATCGATCCGCCCAAGCTGCGTGACTCCTGGCACATGGGCACGGCCGCGCTGCAAGGGCTGGGTCTGCTGATGCTGTGCGTGGTGGCCGCCTACCTGATGTTCTGCGCGGCCTTCCATGGCCGCTCGCGCGAGATTCGCGGCGTGCCGTTCGAGTGTCCGTCGCTGCCTTATGCGGGTGCGCAGCTGGCGCTGTCGTCGGCGAACTGGCTGGCGGCGTCCTGCGCGATTTACCTGCTGCTGCCGGCCAGCGTTTCGTTTTCCGACGCCATGATCGCGTTCATGGCCAGTGGCCTGGGCGGGCTCGTGGTGAGACTGCCGGCCGGCATCGGCGTGCTGGAAGGCACCTTCCTGGGCATCCTGGGTGGCAGCGTCGGCCACGGGCGCCTGCTGGCGGCCTTGCTGGCGTTTCGAGCGGTTTACTACATCGCACCGCTGATCGCGGCGCTGCTGCTACACTTCTGGCTCGAGCTTCGTGCCCGCAGGCAGGTGGCGGCCGCTGCCGTGCCGGGGTGAATGCGACTGGCACCTCCGGTCCTCGCTCCAGGCAGGTCGATCGAGCACAATCCTGCGAAGGTCGCCATCGGGCCCGCCTTGAGCGAGCTTGCCGAGAACCCTAATCTGGCGACCCCCAGAACCATAAAGACGAGAGAGAAGGGTCGATGACGACAGTGGATACGTCGCAGCCGGTAGTGATCGTGGGCGCCGGCCATGCAGCGGGTGAGATGGCTACCTCGCTGCGCATGAATGGATACCAGGGCCCGATCACCCTGATCGGCGAGGAGCCCCATCTGCCGTATCAGCGGCCGCCGTTGTCCAAGGCCTTCCTGTCCGGCGACATGGCCGTCGAGCGTCTCTACGTGAAGGGCCCTGCGGTCTACCAGAATGCGTCCATCGACCTGATTCAGGGCCTGCGCGTTACCGCAATCGATCGCGCCGCCAAGACGGTGGCGCTGGCCGACGGCCGTTCGATCGCCTACGGCAAGCTCGTGCTGGCCACGGGCGGTCGTCCGCGCGAGCTGGCGCTACCCGACGAGCGCGTCCACAAGGCGCCGAACCTGCACTATCTGCGCACGATCGGTCACGTCGACAACATGCGCGAGCAGTTCAAGCCCGGTAGTCGCCTGGTGATCATCGGCGGCGGCTACATCGGTCTCGAAGTGGCCGCCGTGGCGCGCAAGAAGGAAATCGACGTCACCGTGCTGGAGGCCGCGCCGCGCGTGCTGGCCCGCGTTACTGCGCCCGAGGTTTCGGCCTTCTACCAGCGCGTGCACGGCGATGCCGGCGTCAAGATCCTGGTCGGTACTGGGCTTACGGGTTTCGAGTTCGACGCGGCCGGCAAGATCACCGCGGTGCTGGCCGGCGATGGCGTGAAAGTGCCGGCCGACGTGGTCATCGTCGGCATCGGCCTGATTCCCAACGTGGAACTGGCCGAAGCGGCCGGTCTGGCGCTCGAGAACGGCATCGCCGTTGACGAGTACGGCCGCACCTCGGACCCCGACATCTTGTCCATCGGTGACTGCAGCAGCCATCCGAATGCCTATGCGGGCAAGCGACTGCGCCTGGAATCGGTGCCCAGTGCACTCGAGCAGGCGCGCTCGGCGGCCGCGCTGCTGACGGGCCAGGACAAGCCCTACAACGCGGTACCGTGGTTCTGGTCGGACCAATATGATCTCAAGCTGCAGATGGTCGGCCACAAGCTGGGTGAATTCGCGCTGACCCGTACCTTCAAGGGTCACCCCGCGGACAAAAAGGCCAAGAAATAAGGAAAGACCATGGAAACACGTGCAGTCCTCAGGGGCGTCCGTCTGTCGGTCGACA
>JALRLM010000179.1 GCA_023254435.1 Hydrocarboniphaga sp. | reverse complement strand
CTCCGCGGCGCTCATCCCCTGCTCCATCAGGTCGAGGAGCAGCGGCCCCAGGTTCGGGTCCGTCACGTTCTGCGTCGCCACCGCGCCCACTTTCGCACGGGCATGGGGACAGCGCGCTCCCACGGCGATCGATGAGGTGGTGATGGCGACGCCAAAGGCGCCCGACTTGGCGCAGCGGCCGGCGATGGAAAAGGTCATCTCGTCAATTCTCCGTCAGAGGTCCTGCGCCAGTTCTTCGAGAAGCGCTCGAAGTTCCTGCTCGAGTACAAGCCGAAGCAGACTGCGCCAAGCGCGAAGTCGGCCACGAAGGACTGAACCGCGATGCCAGAGTGGCTTTCCCAGCCGTTTGCGAGCGATCCCGACATCACCGTGGGCAGCACGCCCTCGCGATACAGCGCACGCACCACGCCGACGTGGAACAGGCCCAGCGTCGCGCCGCCCGACAGCATGAGCGCCGAGCGGCCGTAGCTCAGCGCCACGTCGTGAAAGAATTTGAGCTTCTCCGCCAAGCCGAATTCGGGTGCTTCGGTCTCGGCCAGCATCTCCAGCGTGTCGCAGACCTCGGCGACGTAGTTTTCGATGAGCTTCTTGGTGCCGATGCGCGTGTGGCGATACAGGTCGGCGTTGCCGATGTTGCCGAGGTTCCAGTGCAAGCCCTGGCGCAGGTGATGCACGAGCTTGACGATCTGGCCATCCTGCCTGAGCTGGCGAATCTGCCGCAGCCGGCTGCGGATCAGGCGCCAGTCGTAGTCGTCGGACGCTTCCTCGTGCTTCCACTCGTCCAGGCCTTCGATGCGGTCCAGTTCGGCCGCCGCATCGCGCCAGGTCTTGTAGTCGACAGCATGGAGCATGGTCTCCTGCGCTGTCTTCACCATGGCATTCACGCGTTTTCCTTTCGTAAGTGTCTGTTCGCGATCCGAACAGGCTCCGACCCGGCCCGCATGGTCCCCGATTTGCACAGCCCCCGCAATCGGTAAAAAAACGCCCCGTCGGGCCATAGCTGCCGCTCGTTCGGGCCATGTCGCAGGCGGCCTCGACAGCATCAAGACTGCAGCAGATTCGCAGGCTTGCCGATTCGTATGTCGAGCGCGGTCCAGCCCGCATCGACGCCCGATCAGCGTGCCCGCATCGTGCGACACTGCGGTGACCTCGCGCTGTCACACCCGATGCCGCCGCATCCGCTCAGGAACGAGGAAACGCCCGCTCATGAATCCGCATCTGCAAGACGCCGTTGCCAGCCTGTCCCGCATCGTACTGGGCAAGGATCGGCAGCTGCGCCTTGCGCTGAGCTGTCTGCTGGCCCGCGGTCACCTGCTCGTCGAAGATCTGCCGGGCATGGGCAAGACCACGGTGGCGCTGGCGCTGGCACGCGTGCTGGGCCTGACCCACCATCGAGTGCAGTTCACCAGCGACCTGCTGCCGGCCGACATCCTCGGCGTGTCGATCTACGAAACCGCCAGCGGCAACTTCCGCTTTCATCCCGGACCGGTGTTCACTCAGCTGCTGCTGGCCGACGAGATCAACCGCGCCAGCCCCAAGACGCAGAGCGCGCTGCTCGAAGCCATGGCCGAGGAGCAGGTGAGCATCGACGGCCAGACGCGCGCGCTGCCGCAGCCCTTCTTCGTCGTCGCCACGCAGAATCCCAGCGACCAGGTCGGCGTGTTCGCACTGCCCGAATCGCAGCTCGACCGTTTTCTCATGCGCATCTCGATGGGCTATCCCGCCGCGGCCGCCGAGCGCGCGCTGCTGACCGAGCCCGAGCGTCGCGACCTGCTGCTGGGCCTGGCGCCCTCGCTGACGCCCGAGGCGCTCATCGAGTTGCAGCGCGAGGTGCAGCAGGTGCGCACGGCGCCGGCGCTGATCGACTACATCCTCGCGCTCGTGCATCACACGCGCGCGCATCCGGCACTGCAGCATGGGCTGTCACCGCGCGCCGCGCTGGCGCTGCGCCATGCGGCCCAGGCCTGGGCGCTGATCGACGGTCGCGGCAGCGTGATTCCCGAAGACGTGCAGGCCGTATTCGCCGCCGTCGCCACGCATCGCCTGCAGGCCCGTTCCGCGGGCACGGCGCCGAGTGCCCAGGACATCCTCGCCGCCGTGGCGATTCCTTGAGCCGGCGGTGAACGGCGCGGCGGCGCATCCCCTGCTCGACGGACTGCGCCATCCGCTGCGCGCCCTGCGCCTGCGCATCGAACGCTGGGGCCAGCGCCACGGGCGATCGCCGCAGGCATCGGTAACCGTACAGCGCGGGCGCATCTACATCCTGCCGACGCGCTTCGGCCTGGGCTTTGCGCTGATGACGCTGGTGATGCTGCTGGCGGCCACCAATTACGCCAACAGCATGGCCTTCGCACTGAGCTTCCTGCTGGCCGCTCTGGGCCTGGTCAGCATGCACCAGACGCACGCCAACCTGATCGGCCTGACGCTCTCGGCCGGCGCCAGCGAGCCGGTGTTCGCGGGCGACGGCGCGCGCGTCATCGTCAACCTCGGCAACGCCTCGTCCGTGATCCGCCTGAGCGTGGAACTGCGCTGGGCCGACGGCGGCACCCTGGCGGTCCACGATCTGCCCCCGCGCGACACGCAGCGCTACGAGCTGGTCTGCCGCACGGGGCGACGCGGCCGCCATCCGCTGCCGATGCTGCGGCTGTCGACCGAATATCCGCTGGGCCTGTTCCGTGCCTGGACCACGATGACGCTGCGCGGCGCACTGCTGGTGTATCCGCAGCCCGCCGCCGCGGGCCCGCTGCCCTCGTCCGACGGCAGTGGTCAGCGCCTGGCCTCGCAGGCCCAGGCGGGTCAGGACGACTTTGCGGGGTTTCGCGACTACCGTCCCGGTGATTCGCCGCGACTGATCCACTGGAAGAGCCTGCCGCGCACGGGCCGCCCGTTGATCAAGCAGTTCGAGAGCGGCAGCAGTACCGAGGTCTGGCTGTCGTGGCAGCAGACGGCCGAACCCGATGCGGAGGCGCGACTGTCGCGGCTCGCACGCTGGGTGCTCGACGCCGAAGCCGCCGGCGCGCGCTATGGCCTGCGCCTGCCGGGAAGCGTGCTGCCGCCGGCTGCCGGCGCCGCGCATCGCGCGGCCTGCCTGGAGCAACTCGCGCTGTTCGACGCTGCCGCAGCGCAAGGCCGCGATCGAGCCCGATGAAGAAGCCCGCCGCCAGTCGCATCGACGCGCTGCCGCAGCGCAGCCTGTGGCGTCTGCTGGGCGTGATGCTGCTGGTGATCGCGCCGCACCTGCTGCGCCTGCCGCCCTGGGAGAGCGCCGCCGTGCTCGCACTGGGCGTCTGGCGCGTCGTCGCCACCCGGCGACAGTGGCCGGCGCCGCATGCGGCGATCAAGGCCGGACTCACGATACTGGCCTTCGTCGGCGTCTACGCCAGTTTCGGCCGCGTCTGGGGCCAGCATCCCGGCGTGGCCCTGCTCGTGATCATGCTCGGCCTCAAGCTGACCGAATTGCGGGCGCGCCGCGACGTCGTGGTCACGGTGTTCCTGCTGTATTTCCTGCTGCTGACCCATTTCCTGTTCTCGCAGGAGCTGTGGACGCTGTTCTACCTGCTGGCCTGCACGATCGCGGTCACCGCCGTGCTGGCCGATACGCATCACGCCGGCGGCGCCCTGCCCGCGCGGCTGGCGTTGCGAATCGGTGGGCGGCTGATTGCGCAATCGCTGCCGCTGATGCTGCTCATGTTCCTGTTGTGTCCCCGCATTCCGGGTCCGCTGTGGACGCTGCCCGACGATGCCGGCGCCGCACGCTCGGGCTTGTCCGAAACCATGTCGCCCGGCGACGTCGCGCGCCTGGCCTCGTCCGACGAGGTGGCGTTTCGCGTGCGTTTCGAAGGCGCGATCCCGCCGGCCGCCGATCGCTACTGGCGCGGCCCGGTGCTGTGGGCCTTCGACGGCCGCAGCTGGAGCGCGCCGCCGCAGCCGTTCACGGCCAACCCACCGCTGCAGCTCGAAGGTCCGGGCTACCGCTACGAAACCACGCTGGAGCCCTCGCGCACGCCCTGGCTGTTCGCGCTCGACTACGCCGACGCCAGCGCGCTGCCCGAACGCACGCGACTCTCCTCCGACTACGAGCTCATGAGCTGGAAGCCCGTCAACGAGCGCCTGCGATACGTGGCGCAATCGCAGCCGCGGCATCGCGCGCAACCCGACCTCTCCGATCGCGAACGTCGTCGCCTGCTCACGCTGCCCGCCGGTTACAACGCCCGCGCGCGTGCGCTGGCGCAGAGCTGGCAGCAGGCCGGTGGCGGCGACCGCGCCATCGTCGATCGCGCGCTGGCGATGTTCCGCGACGAGGCTTTCTTCTACACGCTGGAGCCGCCACGACTCGGGCGCGACAGCGTCGACGAGTTCCTGTTCCAGACCCGCCGCGGCTTCTGCGAACACTACGCCAGCAGTTTCGTGGTGCTGATGCGCGCGGCCGGTCTGCCGGCGCGCGTGGTCACCGGCTATCTGGGTGCCGAGAAAAATCCTTTCGGCGATCACTACGTGGTGCGCCAGTCCGACGCCCATGCCTGGGCCGAAGTGTGGATCGCCGGTTTCGGCTGGACGCGCATCGATCCCACCGCCACGGTGTCTCCGGCGCGCGTCGAGCAAAGCCTCGGCGCGCTGGGCAGCGGCACGCGGCAGGCACGCGAGGGCCTGTTCGGTGCGCTCGACTGGCAGACGCTGCGCTACCAGGCCCGCAGCGTCTACGACTGGATCGATGCGCAATGGAACGGCCTGGTGCTCGGCTACGGCACCGATCTGCAGCGCGACCTGCTCGACCGCATAGGGCTGGGCAACTGGCGCGACATGCTGCTGGCGCTCACGGGCACGATCACCGCGACCCTGCTGCTGATCGGCGGGCTGATGATGCGCAAGCGCCGGCCCGCCGCGCCGACGGACGCCGCGCTGCGCCTGTGGCGACAGGCCACGCGCCAGCTGCAGGCGCAGGGCCTGCCTCAGAACAGGGGTGAAGGCCCACGCGATTTCGCCGACCGCGTCGCGCGCGAACGTCCGGCGCTGGCGGCGCCGGTGCGCGCACTCGCACGCGCTTATCTGCAGGCACGCTACGAAGCGGTCGAGCCCACGAGCGAAGCCCTGCGCGAGCTCAGGCTCGCCGTCGACGCCCTGAAGCGCTGAGCTTCACGCGCCGCAAGGCGCGTGAAGCCCCTACGCATCGGCGCGCCCGGGCTCCTGCACGCGCGACAGCAGCCAGCCGCCGATGACGAAGAACGGCAGCAGCGTCAGAATCGGAATGCGCTGGTTGTCGACCATCAGCGCCGTCTGCCCGACCACGATGGGACCGAGCACGGCGGCGAACTTGCCGAGCATGTTGTAGAAGCCGAAGAACTGGCCCGAACGCTCGGCGGGAATCAGCCGCGCGTAATACGAGCGCGACAACGACTGCACGCCACCCTGCACAAGCGCGATCGCCGCCGCCATGGCGTAGAACTCGGCGATGGTGTCGAGCGTGTAGCTCCACAGCGTGACGCCGCCGTAGATCGCCAGCGCCACGTAGATCATGCGGCGCGTGCCGAAGCGTTGCGCCAGCCAGCCATAGACGATCGCGGCCGGAAAGCCCAGGAACTGCACCAGCAGCAGCGCCTTGATCAAGGCCCCGGGCTCGAAGCCCAGCTTGACGCCGTAGTCCACCGCCATGCGGATGATGGTGTCGACGGCGTCGATGTAGAGCCAGTAGGCCGCCAGGAAGAACAGCACCGGCTTCATCGTCAGCACGTCGCGAAAGGTGCGCGCCAGCTCGTGCCAGTCGCTGCCACCGGTGGGGCTCGCCTGCTCGCGCACGTAGCGGAACAGCGGCAGCGAGAACAGCATCCACCAGATGCCCACCATCAGAAACGAGGTCAGCACGGCCGACGCGCCATCGGCCAGGCCGAAGGTCTGCGGGCTCTGGAACATGAAGACGTTGAGCGCGAACAGCAGGCCGCCGCCCAGGTAACCCAGCCCGTAACCCAGCGCCGAGATGCGATCGAGCTCCTGCGGCCGTCCCACGGAGACGATCAGCGAGTCGTAGAACGAGGTGCCCGCGAAATAACCGATCGCCCCCAGCGTGAACAGCAGCAGCGCCAGCAGCCAGTGCCCTTGCGCCACGCCATACAGCGCCGCGCTGGCACCCGCGCCGAGCAGCGTGGAGACGAACAGCAAACGCTTCTTGAGCCCCTTGCGATCGGCGAGCCCGCCCAGCAGCGGCGCGATCAGCATGACCACGATGCTCGACACCGAACTGGCCACGCCGAGCCAGAACGTGCGCTCGCCCTCGGCCAGCGAACCGGCCCAGTACTGCGCGAAGAACAGCGGAAAGAAACCCGCCATCACCGTGGTGGCGAATGCGGAATTGGCCCAGTCGTAGAAGGCCCAGGCGATCTGGCGGCGACGGTCGGTGGTCATGATCGGGATTCCAGAGGCAGCGACAGCACCAGTGCATCCTCGCCGGTACCGTCGTCGCTACGGTAGTAGCGCTTGCGCAGGCCGATCCGGGTGAAGCCGTAGCGCTGGTAGAGCGCGATGGCGGCGGCATTGGAGCATCGCACTTCGAGCAGCACCATCTCGCACGACGCCTCGCGCGCCGCGTCCAGGATGGCCTCGAGCAGCTGGCGACCATGGCCGCTGCGCTGGCGCCGCGGCGTCACGCCGATGTTGAGGATCTGCGCCTCGCCGGCCGCGATCATGACGATGGCGTAGCCGATCACGGTCTGCGGCGGATCCTCGTCGACGAGAACCCAGGCGGTATAACCGGATTGCAGCGAATCGCGCAGGTTGGCCTCGCTCCAGGGATGCGCGTTGGCCGCGCGCTCCAGCGCGAGCACCTGCGGCAGATGCGAGGGCGACATCGGCAGCAGCCGCGCCATCGGGCTCAGGCGGGCTGACGCAGCAGCTGGTGCACGCGCTTGAGATCGTCCCAGCTCTTGGATTTCTCGCGCGGGCTGCGTAACAGATAAGCCGGGTGATAGGTCACCAGCACCGGCGTGCGTCCCGCGCCGTACTGATACAGCGGGCCACGCAGTCGCGACAGTGGCGCATCGCTCTGCAGCAGGCGCTGCGCGGCGATGCGCCCCAGTGCGACGATCAGGCGCGGCTTCACGAGTTCGATCTGGCGATCGAGGTAGGGCCGGCAGGCTTCGACCTCGTCGGCCTCGGGGTCGCGATTGCCGGGCGGGCGGCATTTGACGACGTTGGCGATGTAGGTGTTCTGGTCGCGAGACTGGCCGATGGCCGCCAGCATCTGGTCCAGCAACTGCCCCGCGCGCCCGACGAAGGGCTCGCCGCGTGCGTCCTCGTCGGCACCGGGGCCTTCACCGACCACCATCAGCGGCGCGGACTCCAGTCCAACGCCGAACACGGTCTGCGTGCGCGTCGCGCAGAGCTTGCAGCGCGAGCAGTCGCGAACCATGTCGCGCAGGCCAGTCCAGTCGGTGGGCACCTGCACGGCCGGCGTCGGGGCGACGGCGGGTGCAACGAACTCCCGCGACGCAGGCTCGGGCCCGGGCAGCGGCGCTTCGGCACGCGACACCGGGGCCGCACGCGGACGCAGTTCGGCGACCGCGACGGGCTCGGGCATCGTCGCCACCTCGGCGGCTTCGGCCGCTTCGACCGTCGACGGACCGCGGCGGACATAGATGTCGACGCCGAGCGCCTTCAGGTATTGCCGGCGACGCCGCGGGTCCGAACCAAGCTCCGGCATCAGAGATAACCGTGCTGCCGCAGGCTGTCGCCTGCGATCGACTCCACCACGTCGAAGCCGCCGTAGCGGTTGCGATGATGGATCACGCCGACACTGTCGAGCTGCTGGCGAAACGCCGGGCTTTCGGGCTGCGGCAGATCGCAGAATTCGAAGATGCGGCGCATCTGTTCGGCCGGTGCCGCCAGCACGTCCTCGTAGCGGACTTCGTAGCAATGACGCAGCTGTGGCTTGACGCGGTTCATGAACTTGACCGATTCGTCCCAGATCGTCGCCGTGGTGCGGATGTCGTCCAGCCCGTACTCGGCCGCCGACCGCTCCAGGCTGGGCATGCGCGGGTACGGCACGAAAGGCTGTTCTCGGAACAAGGGATGGTCCACCTTGAGATCCTGCTCGCGCTGGCGTCGGTACAGCTTGAGCAGTGAATTGGCCACCATGCGACCGTCGCGTATCAGGTAGACGAAGCGCGCATCGGGGAAAATATCCTGCAGCAGCAGGCATTCTGTCAGCAAAGCCGGGCATTTGCTCAGAAAACGCCGCGCTCCGCGCTGCCGCGAGCAGGCGATGACCTGACGGATCGACTCGCGCACCCAGGCGATGTGCCCGGGCTCGAAATCGCCGATGCGCTTGTCGCGGAAGGCCAGGCTCAGCGGCTCCAGCGCCAGCGCCTCACCCCAGAAGCCCATGGCCTCGGACGGCGAACTGCCATCCACCATGATGCTGTCGCGCAGGTAGCGCTCGCCGCGCACATCCAGCCGCAGCGTGCGGCGCATCCACTCCACCGCGTAGAACGTGCTCGGATCGCGGAACATGTTCATGGTGTGGGTGAAGAAGGCGATCTGCTCGTGCGCCGTCATGAGCTGCATCATCATGGTCGAGCCACAGCGCGGCGTGCCGATGATGAAGATGGGCGCGCGCACGTCGATGCCCGTGGTGTCGGGCTTGAGCACGGTCCGGCTCAGCAGGCGCATCAGCGCCGCGCTGGGCGGCTCGCCCGCCGGCACGGCGTGCTGCTTCTCCCATTGCCGCGACAGCAGCAGGCGCGAAGCCAGGTTGCGGAATTCGGGCGGCCTGAGGGCTTCCACCTCGGCCACCTCGTCGACGGTCTTGCTCATGCGTCTTCCTCAGGCGGCCGTGGCGGCCGGCGCCACATCGGCGGCCACGGCACGATCCGGCCAGATCACCGCGCGCGCGGCACTCAAAGCGTCGTCAGAACGCTCGTAGATCGAGCGCCAGCGACGGTACTCGGTCAGATCGCCGTCCTGCCAGGGATCGAACGAGGGCCGGTAGTAGGCCAGGTAATGCCGCCGCATGGACCAGAACACGCCGCCGCGCCCGAACATCCAGCGGATTCCGCCGGCCCACAGGCCCAGTTCGCGGCGCAGGCCGATGCCGTCGGCCTTGAACAGCAGGTGCATGACCATGAAGGTGTGCACGAAGAACTGGAAGCTGATGTAGGCCATGGTGCCGACGCGCAGCCAGTAGCCGCAGCGCCTGCGATGCCTGCGCCTCCCACGTTTCAACCCGCCCCCGCAGCACCTGCCCCCACTGGCGCTCCGTTCAGCGATCCGAAGG
>JALRLM010000086.1 GCA_023254435.1 Hydrocarboniphaga sp. | reverse complement strand
CTTCATCGACGACTTGCGCGAAGAGTTCGTGCGCGACTTCGTCTTCCCGATGTTCCGCGCCAATGCGATCTACGAGGGCGAATACCTGCTCGGCACCTCCATCGCGCGCCCGCTGATCGCCAAGCGCCTCGTGGAGATCGCGCGCCAGACCGGCTGCGACACCATCAGCCACGGCGCCACCGGCAAGGGCAACGACCAGGTGCGCTTCGAACTCGGCGCCTACGCGCTGTGGCCCGAAGTGAAGATCGTCGCGCCCTGGCGCGAGTGGGATCTGAACTCGCGCGAGAAGCTGCTGGCCTACGCGGCCGAGCACCAGATTCCGATCACCAAGAAGAAGGACGGCGGCTCGCCGTACTCCATGGACGCGAACGCGTTGCACATCAGCTACGAAGGCGGCGGCCTGGAAGATCCGTGGTGGACGCCGGACGACAGCATCTGGCGCCTGACGACGAATCCCGAAGAAGCGCCGAACCAAGCCGAGATCATCACCATCGAATTCGAGAAGGGCGATGCGGTGGCCGTCAACGGCGTCAAGGGCACGCCGTACGAGATCCTCGATGTGCTCAACAAGCTCGGCGGCAAGCACGGCATCGGCCGTCTCGACCTGGTCGAGAACCGCTACGTCGGCATCAAGAGCCGCGGCTGCTACGAAACTCCCGGCGGCACGATCCTGCTCAAGGCGCACCGCGCCATCGAATCGCTGTGCCTCGACCGCGAGCAGGCCCATCTGAAGGACGAGATGATGCCGCGTTACGCCAAGCTGATTTACAACGGCTACTGGTTCAGCCCCGAGCGCCGCATGCTGCAGGCGCTGATCGACGACACGCAGACGCGCGTCAACGGCGAAGTGAAGCTCAAGCTCTACAAGGGCGCGATCTACAACGCTGGCCGCCGCTCCAAAGACACCTTGTTCGATGCCACGCTGTCGACCTTCGAGGACGATCGCGGCGCCTACAACCAGAAGGACGCCGAAGGCTTCATCCGCCTCAACGGCCTGCGCCTGCGCACGGGTGCCAAGCGCGACGCGAGCTGAGAGGTTGTCCGCCAGGGGCACAGCCTCTGGCGACTCGCCGTCCTGGGGTGCTGAGCCCGACGCAACGAAAAACCCCGCCTTCCGGCGGGGTTTTTCGTTGCGTCAGCTTGTGATCGCGATCGATCAGCGCGAGCTGTTCATCGATTTCATCGCGGTCTTGGTCAGCATGGCGGGGTTGCCGGCCTGGCCCAGGATCGCGGCGCGGCGGCGCTCGGCCGATTCGAGCCAGCGCTCGTAGCTTTCGACCTGCGACTGATAGTCGGTGTGCAGGCTCTGAAGGCGCGCGTTGCGCGGGTCCTGCTGTTCCATCACGTGGATCGTGAACGCGGTGGCTTCGAGGCGGGCGACGCGCTCGTTCTTCTGCTGGTTCAGGGTCTGCAGCTCGATGCGGCGAGCGTCGCCGGTGGGCAGGCGACCTTCATTGTCCCAGGGCTGCAGCTCCAGATTGCCGCGGGCGACGATCTTGGCGTCGTACTCGTAAGCCGAGGACGGAGTGCTCAGGCTGATGCCGACCAGGCTCAGCGTGACGAGGGCGACGCGGCGGAGAGTCTTGCGGTTCATGGGCTTCATCCGTTGAGGCCAGCAGGCCGTTGAGGTGTGAACCCATGCTGCGCCTGCCACGGCAGGCCGCACATAGACAAACAATCACGATCGCCGGGGTTGGCGGCCGATGCGTAGGTTTTGTCTACGCAGCAAGGACCCGTCAGCGCCCGCGTATCGATTCGGCGGCCGATTCCCGGCTTTCGGGGAAGCTGCGGCTGCTCGGCCCCAGCCAGTCGGCCAGGCGGCGCTGCGGCTGAGCGACCTGCAGCGGCTCGGGCTCGACTGTCACTGCTGCGGTGCGACGCTGCTCCAGGGACTGGGTCCACAGCTCGTGGGTGCGCCGCTGTGCCTCCAGGTTGCCGCGAATCTGCTCGGCCTGCGCCGGGCTGCGTGCTGTGGCCAGTTGCTGCTCGGAGGCGGCTTCGTAGGTCTGCATGTCGGCATCGCGCTGCTGGATCGCGCGATCGATGCGGGCGACTTCGATCTGGCGCTGTTCGGCGTCAGGTGTCGCTTCGTTGTCCCAGGCCAGCAAGGCCTGGGCATCGTGGCCGGTCGTGGATGGCGCCTCGGCCCAGGCCAGGGCCGGAACCAGCAGGGCCGCGGAGAGCACGATGAGCCGGCTGGAGCTGCGGCGCAGCGGCCGCGATATCGTGGGATTTCCCATGTTCAAATCCTTTTGAACGCATGTGAGCCTCGCAGGACCATAGGGAAAGCCAAACCCCGCAATGCTGATCAATGGCATGCTCGCGGGACTCGTAGCAATCAC
>JALRLM010000076.1 GCA_023254435.1 Hydrocarboniphaga sp. | reverse complement strand
TCTGCGCCGCGCAGGCCGGTGCGCGCGGGCTGCGCGTGCTGGTGGTGGAGCACGCCAACAAGGTCGGCAAGAAGATCCTCATGTCGGGTGGTGGACGCTGCAACTTCACCAACCTGGACGTGCGCCCCGATCGCTACCTGTCGGCCAACCCGCACTTCTGCAAGTCGGCGCTGGCGCGCTACAAGCCCGACGCCTTCATCGCGCTGGTCGATCGTCATGGCATCGCCTGGCACGAGAAGGAGCTGGGCCAGCTGTTCTGCGACGAGTCGTCCAAGCTCATCGTGCGCATGCTGCTGGCCGAATGCGAAGCCGCCGGCGTGCGCGTGGAGATCAACTGCGCCGTCACGCGCGTGCAGCATCGCGACGGCGGCTTCGCGCTCAACACCTCGCTGGGCCCCGTGCAGGCCCGCAAGCTCGTCGTCGCCACGGGCGGGCTGTCCATCCCGAGTCTCGGCGCCAGCGGCTACGGCTATGAACTGGCGCGCCAGTTCGGTCACCGCATCAAGCCCACGCGCGCAGGCTTGGTTCCGCTGACGCTGTCGGGCAAGCCGCTGGAACAGCATCAGGATCTGTCGGGCCTGTCGCTGCCGATCACGGCGAGCTGCGGCGATGTCGAGTTCAGCAACCAGATGCTGATCACGCATCGTGGCCTGTCGGGGCCGGCGATCCTGCAGATCTCTTCATACTGGCAGCCGGGCCAGCCGCTGGGCCTGGATCTGCTGCCCGGCGAGGATGCCTTCGAGTTCCTGCGCGCGGCGCGGCAGGAGCGGCCCAACGCCGAACTCAAGTCGGTGCTGACGCCATCGCTGCCCAAGCGCTTCGCGCAGCGCCTGTGCGAAACCCTGTTCGACAACAAGCCCATGAAGCAGCTGCGCGACGCCGATCTGCAGCGCATCGCCGGCCAGCTGGCAGCCTGGCCCATCGTGCCCAACGGCAGCGAGGGCTATCGCACCGCCGAAGTCACGCTGGGCGGCGTCGACACCGACGAGCTGTCGTCATCGACCCTGGAATCGAAACGACAGCCGGGCCTGCATTTCGTCGGCGAAGTGGTCGACGTCACCGGCTGGCTCGGCGGCTACAACTTCCAGTGGGCCTGGGCCTCGGGCAAGGCAGCGGCAGAGGCGCTTTAAGGCGTTCGCTGGCGGTTCATTCACGCACGGGCAAGCTCGTTGCGTTGCTCTTGAAATCGCACCGACTCGCGCCGCCACGGGACCGCCACATGCGCACCGACACCCTGATCTATTCCCTGGCCTCGGCCATCCGATTCTGGCGCGGCACCGTGGTCAATTCGCCGCGCAAGGCGATGCCGGCGCAGCTGCTCAAGCTCTACGACATGGAGGGCTGCCCCTACTGCCGGCTGGTGCGCGAGCAGCTCACCGAACTCGATCTCGACGTGATGATCCTGCCCTGCCCCAAGAAGGGCTCGCGTTTTCGCGCCGAAGCGCAGCGCATCGGCGGCAAGCAGCAGTTTCCGTTTCTGATCGACGACAACACCGGCACGCAGCTCTACGGCTCCGACGCGATCATGGACTACCTGCACCAGACCTATCCGAGCGACGAGGCCGGCCCGCCGATGTTCCGGCCGCTGGCGCACGCAACGTCCAAGCTCGCCTCCATGCTCGTGATCGCCGTGCTCGGCATGGCCGGACTCAAGCGCCGGCCGTCCAAGGAGGCCGCGCAGCCCCTGGAGCTCTACGCCTTCGAATCGAGCCCGTTCTCCAAGCCCGTGCGCGCACGCCTGTGCGAGCTGGAGCTGCCCTACATCCTGCGCAACAGCGGCAAGGGCGCGTGGAAGGAAGTCGGCCGCGCCACGCTGGGCGGCGAAGACAATCTGCAGGCCACGCAGGGCAGCACGATCAATCGCGACGCACTGGCCCGGCACACGGGCCGCGTGCAGGTGCCGTATCTGGTCGACGCCAACACCGGCGAGGCCCTGTTCGAGTCGCTCGACATCGTGCGCTATCTCGATCGCACCTACTCGCTGAAAACCGCAACGCAGGCGCAAGCCGCGACGTGAACGCGGCGCATCCGGCCTCGAGGCTCGTCTACAGCTTCGCGCCCGTCGTCGACGAGCGTGCGCACACTTTGGTGCTGGGCTCGATGCCCGGCCTGCGCTCGCTCGCGGCCAGCGAGTATTACGCGCATCCGCAGAACGCCTTCTGGAGGCTCATGGGCGAGCTGCTGGGCGCGCATCGCGAGATCGCCTACGCGCAGCGCCTGCAGATCCTGCAAGACCAGGGCATCGCCCTGTGGGACGTGCTCAAGTGCTGCGTGCGCGGTGGCAGCCTGGATTCGGCCATCGTCGAAGACAGCATCGAGCCCAACGATCTGCCGGGCCTGCTGGCCTCGCATCCGCGCATCACGCGCGTGTTCTTCAACGGCGGCAAGGCCGAAGCCAGCTACCGGCGCTACGTGAAACTGCCCGCTGGACTCGTCGCGCCACAGACGCGGCGGCTGCCGTCGACGAGCCCCGCGCACGCCTCCGCCCACTACGCGGCCAAGCTCGCGGCCTGGCGCGAACTGATTCCCCACTGAGACATCGATGAAGCATTTCGACGACAAGGTCGCCGCGATCACCGGCGCCAGCTCCGGCATCGGCCGTGCGCTGGCCATCGAGCTGGCCCGGCGTGGCTGTCATCTGTCGCTGGCCAGCGCAACGAACGTCGATGCGCTGGAAGCCACCGCCACGCTGGCCAGAACGCACGGCGTGCACGTGACCACGGCGCGCGTCGACGTGTCACAGCGCGGACAGGTGCAGGACTGGGCCGTGCAGACCCTGGTCGATCACCAGCGTGTCAACCTGATCGTGAACAACGCCGGCGTCGCCTACGCGGGCACCGTGCTGGCCAGCGACATCGCCGACTACGAATGGGTCATGGGCGTCAATTACTGGGGCGTGGTCCATGGCACCAAGGCGTTCTTGCCGCATCTGATCGACAGCGGCGAAGGCCACGTCGTCAACGTATCGAGCGTGTTCGGCCTGTTCGCGCAGCCGGCGATGAGCGCCTACAACTCGTCGAAGTTCGCGGTGCGCGGATTCACCGAATCGCTGCGCCAGGAGCTGGATCTGGCCGCAAACGGCGTCAGCGCCACCTGCGTGCTGCCGGGCGGAGTCAAAACCAACATCGCCAGCGCCGGCCGTGTCTCGGCCAGCGTCTCCGACATCACGGGCGACGACGACGCCAGCAGTCGCGCCGCTTTCGAAAAGCTGCTGCGCACCACGCCCGAGGACGCGGCCCTGGCCATCGTGCGCGGCATCCAGCGCGATGCGCGGCGCGTGCTGATCGGCGTCGACGCGCGCGCCGGCGACGGCCTGCAACGCCTGCTGCCGCAGGGCTATCAGCGTCTGCTGACGACGGCGATGCGGCTGGCGAAGCGCTGATCCGCCTTATCGGCGCTCGGGCGCCAGCGTCTTGCCGTAGACCCGCGCGCCTGTGCTGTCCTTGAGCGCCACCGTCATCGCATGCGTGCGTGCATCGATGTCCACCTGGCCGAAGAACTGGTAGTTGGCGCTCGGCGGCAAATTGCTCTGCCCGCTCGGCGGCGCCTTGTTGAATACCACGTCGATGCCGAAGGTATCGTCGATCGCACTGGGCCCGAACGTGCCCGCATGCAGCGGCCCGGCGACGAATTCCCAGAACGGATCGAAGTCCTGGAACACCGCGCTCTTGGGGTCGTAGTAGTGCGCAGCGCAGTAGTGCACGTCGGCCGTCAGCCACACCGTGTTGGCGATGCGCGAGCGCTTGATGAATCGCAGGATTTCGGCGATCTCGAACTCCCGGCCCAATACCGGGCCGTCACCGTTGGCGATGGCCTCGTAGCGCGTGCGACCTTGCGCGTCCGTGCCGTCGGGCACCAGCAGGCCGATGGGCATGTCGGCCGCGATCACCTTCCAGGTCGCCGTCGACTGCAGCAGGCTGCGCTTGAGCCAGGCGATCTGCTCCGCACCGAGAAACACCGTTTCGGCGCCCGGCGTGCTTTGGCGGTTGTGGGTGTTGGGCCCGCGATAGCTGCGCATGTCGAGCACGAACACATCCAGCGCATCGCCATACGGCACGCGCCGATACACGCGCTCGGATTCCACCTGCGAGTTCCAGCGCATGGGCCCGTAGTCGAGGAAAGCCTTGGTGGCGTTGCCCACCAGCGTCTGCACACGCTTTTCGGTATAAGCCGCGTTGGCCGACAGGTCCTTGGACGGCGACCAGTTGTTGGTCACCTCGTGATCGTCCCACTGCCAGATCTGCGGCACCTGCGCATTGAAACGACGGACGTTGTCGTCGTACAGGTTGTAGAGATAGTTGCGGTGATACTCCTGCAGCGTCTCGGCCACCTTGAGTTTCTCGGGCACCGCATCGAGAAAGGCATTGCGCCAGATGCTGCCATCGGCCAGCGCCACTTCGGCCTTCATCGGGCCGTCGGCGTAGATGGTGTCGCCCGAATGCAGGAAGAAATCCGGATCGACCGCGCGCATGGCCTCGTAGCAGCGCATGCCGCCGTCGGCGGGATCGATGCCCCAGCCCTGCCCGGCCGTGTCGCCGCCCCAGACGAAGCGCACGCCGCTACCGCGACGCGGCCGCGTGCGGAACTGGCCCGTCACGGGTTCGCTCTCGGCCGACTCGTCGTCGAGGTTCTGGAACATCGTGCGCAGATACACGTCCTGCCCGGACGGCAGGCCCGTCAGGTCGAGCCGTGCGGTGTAGTCAGAAGTCGCCAGCGCATGCGGGCCGACGATGCGGCGCGTCTGCGAGAAAGAGGGATCGAGCGACCATTCGACGATGAGCTTCGAGGCGCGATCGGCGCGACTCCAGATCACGGCACGATCGGCCAGCACATCGCCGATCTGCAAACCCCAGTCGGCAGTCGGACGCGCCGCGTCCGAGGCCACCACGGCCGGCGCCTGCCGCGCCGAAAGAATGCCCGGCAGGCCGCCGAGCAGCAGACCACCCGCAGCACCTGCGGACGTCTTGATGAAGCCGCGACGCGAGGCCACCCCCGTTATTGGCTTGGACATTCCCTGTCTCCTGGCTGTTTCGATGCGAGGTCTTGTCAGCCTAGGCGGAGCATGTGAAAGCCATGTTGCGGCGGCACGCGCGCAGAAACGACAAACCCTCCGGCCTTGCGGCCGGAGGGTTCACGCAAGCTCGACGGACGATCCGATCAGAACAGCTCGGCCGGCAGCTCCATCACCACGTCCGAACCCGCACGCGCCTGGCGGATGTAGCCGGCGGTTTCGGGCAACAGCTTGGCGAAGTAGAAGCGCGCGGTGGCGAGCTTGGCCTTGTAAAAATCATCACCCTGGTTTTCGAGCGCGATCTTGGCCATCTGCGCCCAGAAGTAGGCGTAGACCAGATGACCGATCACGCGCAGATACGGCACGGCGGCGGCCGTGGCCTCTTCGGGGTTCTGCATGGCCTTGGCGCCGATTTCAGCCGTGAGCTTGTTGGCCTTGTCGCCGATGTCCATGAGCGGCTCGAGGAATTCCTTCATCGCCGCGTTGCCCTGGTTCTCGACCACGAAAGCCTGGATCAGCTTGCCGAAGCCCTTGAGCTTGGCGCCGCCGTCGGCGAGCACCTTGCGCGCGAGCAGATCCAGCGACTGAATGGCATTGGTGCCTTCGTAGATCATGTTGATGCGCGCATCGCGCACGAACTGCTCCATGCCCCATTCCTTGATGAAGCCGTGGCCGCCGAAGCACTGCAGCGCGTGATTGGTGCACTCGAAGGTGTTGTCGGAAACGAAGGCCTTGACGATGGGCGTGAGCAGCGCGACCAGATCGGCCGACTGCTTGCGCACCGCTTCATCCGGATGTGACAGCTCCTTGTCGATGTTGAGCGCGAGCCAGTAGCTGAAGGCGCGGCCGGCTTCGACGTAGGCCTTCTGCGTCAGCAGCATGCGGCGCACGTCGGCGTGCACGATGATCGGGTCGGCCGGCTTGTCCTTGTTGACCGGGCCCTTGGCGGCACGGAACTGCACACGATCCTTGGCGTAGATCAGCGAGTTCTGCAAGGCCACCTCGGCCAGGCCCAGCGACTGCATGCCCACGCCCAGGCGCGCGCCGTTCATCATCACGAACATGGCGTTGAGGCCGCGGTTCTCCTCGCCCACCAGCCATCCCTTGGCGCCATCCAGGTTCATCACGCAGGTGGCGTTGGCGTGGATACCCATCTTGTGCTCGATGGATCCGCACTTGATGGGGTTGCGCTCGCCGGGCTTGCCGCTGGCGTCGGGCAGGAACTTGGGCACGATGAACAGCGAGATGCCCTTGGTGCCTTCGGGTGCGCCGGGCAGGCGCGCGAGCACGAGATGGATGATGTTCTCGGCCAGATCATGCTCGCCCGAGCTGATGAAGATCTTGGTACCGCTGATGGAGTAGCTGCCGTCGCCTACGGGCTCGGCCTTGGATCGCAGGATGCCAAGGTCCGATCCGCAATGCGGCTCGGTCAGGCACATGGTGCCGGTCCACTCACCGCTCGTGAGCTTGGGCAGGTAGCGCTGCTTGAGTTCGGGCGAGCCGTGCGCGTGCAGTGCCTCGTAGGCGCCGTGCGTGAGGCCCGGATACATGGTCCAGGCCTGGTTGGCCGAGTTCAGCATTTCATAGAAGGCGTTGTTGACGAAGGTGGGCAGGCCCTGGCCGCCGTACTCCGGGTCCGACGCCAGCGCCGGCCAGCCGGCCTCGACGTACTGCGCATAGGCCTCCTTGAAGCCCTTGGGAGCACGCACCACGCCATCGCCGGCGTAGGTGCAGCCCTCTTCGTCACCGCTCTGGTTGATCGGCTGGATCACCTCGGAGGCGAACTTGGCGCCTTCTTCGAGCACCGAGTTGATGGTGTCGGCATCGAGTTCGGCATGCGCCGGCAGCGACTTGAGGGTGTCCTCGACCTTGAGCAGCTCGTGCAGCACGAACTGGATGTCGCGCATCGGGGCGGTATAGCTGGGCATACGAAATCTCCGTAAGACGAATTGTTGAAGGGCAAGGAAAAAGTCGATGCCCTAGCGTATCGAATACGGCTGCGTATGGGGACTGGCCGCGGCGACAGTGCGGCGCCGTTGGTCGCCAGGCCCGCTCAGACAGCGACCGGGCGCAGCCGGGAAACGGGATTCCCCGCCTCTGCGCATCCCGCTTCCAGGCTAGATCGGTTCCGGCTCGACGCCGTGGTAGCCGCGCAGTAATTCGTCGATCAGCTCCGGCGCGGCTCCGAAGCCGACGTCGTCGATGCCCACGATCGGCACTGCGACGCCATTGGCATTGCAGGCGAAAGCGGCGCGCAGCTCGGTCAGCTGGTCCCGGCGCAGGATGCGCGTTCGGGTTTCGACGCCATTGCGCGCCAACCCGATCTTGAGCACCTGCTGGCTGATGCCGTCGAGCATCGGCGCATCGGGCCAGATCACGCGCGCGCCGTCCCAAAACCCGACGTTCCAGACGCTGCCTTCGCAAATACGTCCGTCCTGCATTGCAAACAGCGCGTCGTCGTAGCCGGCGATTCGCGCTTCGCGGCGCTGCCAGAGCAGGCCGAAGGTGGCGAGGTGCTTGATCTGCGGCAGCTCGCGTTCGTAGCGGCGCAGCTGCACGCGCAGCGCCGCGGTCTTGCGTTCGATCGCAGCGCTGACGGCAATCATCACGTCGACCGGCACTGCATTCTCAGGCCGCTCGCGATCGAAGCGCGATGCGTGGATGACGACGCGTACCGAAGCGGCCCGCATCGCATCGGCGTTGCGCAGCGCCTGCAGCAGCCAAGCGCGCAGCTGAGCCAGGTCCAGCTCGCTACCGAACAGTCGCTGCGTGGAATCGGCCAGTCGCTGCAGATGCAGCGACAGCCCAACGACGGCACCATCGCGCACCTGCATCGTCGTGAAATGCCCGTAGCCGCCGGTCACCGCGAGCATCGCCTGCGGGCTCGCCGCAATGCCGTTGATCTCGATGTGCGGCAGGCTCATGGCTAGACCGCCTCGAGCTGTTCCATCGCCTCGAGCCAGCGCGCTTCGATGTCGCCGAGCTTGTCCTTGAGCGTCTTCTGCTCGTCGATCAGCTTGTCGAGCTCTTTCTTGCGCGAGGCTTCGTAAATACCGGCGTCGCCGAGCGCGGTTTCGATCTGGGCCAGCCGCGACTGCGCCTTGCCCATCTGCGATTCGAGCTTGCCGACAGTGTCGCGCAGCGCGCGCTGCTGGGCCTTGGCGGCGGCATCGAGCACCTTCTCGGGCGCCGTGCCGCTGCCGCCGTCGCTACCGCGAGAACCCAGCCAC
>JALRLM010000053.1 GCA_023254435.1 Hydrocarboniphaga sp. | reverse complement strand
CTGGTAGGCCTCGAGGATGCGCTTGAAGCGATCGGCGTTGCTCGCCGAAGGATCGGCCATGAGTCGCTTGATGCCGTCGATGCGATCGCGCCGCTCCTGCTGCAGGAACGGCAGGTCGGCGGCGACGACCTGCTCCAGGCCCTGCTGCATGCGCAGCATCAGCGGCAGCAGCTCGCGCTCGGTGCGCTCGATCTCGCCGAGCTGGCGCGACAGCGAATCTCGCTCGGCCTCCTGCCCGCGCGCGAGTTCCTCGAGCTGATCGGCATAGACCGTGAGCTGCTGCGACTGCCAGTTGGCGGCGCGATAGCGCTCCAGCATCTGGCGCGTCTGGTCGTCGAGCGCATTGATACGCTGCTGCGAGGCCTGCGCGGCGCGATTGGCCTGCGCGGTGGCGTCGAGCGCCTGCCCGACCGGATCCGCCGCCCCTGCGGGGCCCATGCACAACACCGCTGCCGCGGCCCAGATTCTCGGCTTCGCCAACACTTCCGCTCCTCGACGCATCATGTCGTTCACGGCGCGCTCGATGGGGCACGCTCTTGTGATATCCGCCAAGGTTCCGATTCGGCTCCGCCGTTGTCAACGCATACGGCGGCCACGCAAAACGCACGTGCAGAACGGCGCGGATCGGTAGAATCGGTCACCCGACGGCGGCCCGTCTTCTCCATTCCGACGACACTAAGGACAACCGCATGAGCACGACGCCTCAGAAGTACAGTGATCTGGTCAACGCCGCGCGCAGCCGCGTGCGCGAAATTCCGCCGACGCAGCTGGGCGCCGAGCTGGCCGCCGCGCCGGGCGCCTACCTGATCGACGTGCGCGAAGAGAGCGAGTTCGCCGCTGGCCATCTCAAGGGCGCGCTGCACATCGGCAAAGGCGTGATCGAACGCGACATCGAGAACAAGGTGCCCGATCGCGCCGCAACGCTGTTTCTCTACTGTGGCGGTGGCTCGCGCTCGGCGCTGGCGGCCGAAAACCTGCAGAAGATGGGCTACGCCAACGTGGTCAACGTCGACGGCGGCTGGCGCGTACTCAAGGACCTGCTGCCGGTGGAGTGACGCCCTACTTGCGTCCGACCCGCAAAAAGCCCGCCTCTCTCGCAGCGGGCTTTTTCATTTGTCGCCAGCAAACCGGGGGCTTCAGCCCTTGGTGCTCTGCTTGTCCTGCGGACGGGCGATCAGGGCTTCGAGGTTGGCCTTGACCTCGCGCGCATCGAAGGCCTTGAAGTTGTCGGCCGGCTTGGGGCCCTTAAACACGAGGATGTTGGCCTGTGCCTCGTACTCGGTGCGTGGCATCGAGGTCCCCGTGTTCATGCCCCAGAACGGACCGCCGTAGGGATACCAATAGTAGGAGCCGAAGCCGCCGTTGAAGGTCTGCGTGTAGCTGGTCTGGCTGTCGGTGTTGGTATCGGCCATGACGAAGTAGTCATAGCCGTTCTGCAGAGTCACCTCGGCCGAGCGGTACAGCAGGTAGTTTTCGACCATCTGCCGCGTGGTCGAGCTGTTGCCTGCGAAGGTGATCTTGTAGCGGTTGGATTCAAGCCGCTGCTCGGCATAGCCCTGGCCATTCTTCGCCGGCTGGTAGGGGGTGGCGGTGGCGCAGGCGGCCAGCACCAGGGCGAGACCTGAAACGACAGCGCCGGAGACGAGGGTACGCATGGTCAAACTCCTGAGAAAACGCGGCACGACGAGGAAGGCCGCGGCGTCATTATCGGGCTTGAGACCGCAACCCGGTGAAACAATTCATTTCAAGTTCAGCCCGGAAACAATCGAAAAACCGCCCGAATGCCTCGCCCGACAGCATTGCCGACCACTGGCTTGCGTCCGCTTACACGCCGTCACCCGTAGCTTACGGAGACGACCTCCAGTTCGGATTCACCGCCCGGCAGCGTCACCTTGAAGACGTCGCCCTCGCCCTTGCCCAGCAGCGCTCGCGCCAGCGGCGAATCGACGCTGATGTAGCCCGGCGACTGCCCGGTCTCGTCCGGGCCGACGATGCGGTAGTGGCGCGACTCGCCGGACTCGTCGGCCACCTCGACGCGAGCGCCGAAGAAGACGCGCTGTGGCTGGTCGGGCGGCCGGTCCACCACCTTCAGTTCGGGCAGCCGTATCTGCAGGTAGCGCACGCGACGATCGATCTCGCGCAGCTCCTTCTTGCGGTACTGATATTCGGCATTCTCGGAGCGATCGCCCTCAGCCGCCGCGGCGGCCAGCGCCCTGACCACCTCGGGCCGGCGCCGGCTCCACAGCTCTTCGTACTCGGCGCGCAGCCGCGCGTAGCCTTCGGCGGTGATGTACAGCGAGGATTTTTCGCCTGGGGGACGCCAGCGGCTCATCGGGCCTCTTGTTCTTATTGAAGCGGCCATTCACTTCTTGAAACCAAGGGCCGCCTGTCGTTGCGATGTCCCGTCAGAATACGGGCTTCGATGGCCGCTTCAATAACACACAGAGCATGATTCTTTATTGATCCGGCCGCGCCACGGCTCCGATCGATGAGCACTGCGCGCCGATTGCGCCGTACCAGGGTTCACGCTGGTAGTGGCCGGATCAAACTTCGGGCAGATCGTCGGGAACGAAGAAGTCTGTCATGAACCGGGTCGTACCGGGCACCGCGGCATAGCCCGAGAAGTCGCGCACGCCGGCCTCGTGCAGCACCAGGTCATCGATGCAGAAGTGCCCGCTGAACTCGCGGCTGGGCTTGGACAGAATCACGTGCGCGGCATCGGCCATGATCTCGGGCGTGCGCGACTGCTTCATGAGCGCCTCGCCACCGATCAGCCGGATCGCCGCCGTGGCGATGCCCGTGCGCGGCCACAGCGAGTTGACGGCAATGCCGTCGCGACGGAACTCCTCGGCCCAGCCCAGCGTGCACAGGCTCATGCCGTACTTGGCCATGGAATAGGCCACGTGCGGCGCGAACCACTTGGTCTTCATTTCCAGCGGCGGCGACAGCGTGAGGATGTGCGGATTGGCGGCCTTGCGCAGATGCGGAATGCAGGTACGGCCGACCAGGTAGGTGCCGCGCGCGTTGATGCCGTTCATGAGGTCGTAGCGCTTCATGTCGGTTTCCATCGTGCCGGTCAGCGAGATGGCGCTGGCATTGTTGACCAGGATGTCGATGCCGCCGAAGCGCTCCACAGTCTGCGCCACGGCGGCCTGCACCTGGGCCTCGTCGCGAATGTCGCACTGCACGGCCAGACCCTTGCCGCCGGCCTTCTCGATCGCCTCCACCGCCGTGAAGATGGTGCCTTCGAGCTTGGGATGCGCCTCGGCGGTCTTGGCGGCGATGGTCACATTGGCGCCGTCGCGCGCCGCGCGTACCGCAATTGCCAGGCCGATGCCGCGGCTGCCGCCGGTGATGAACAGCGTCTTGCCGGCCAGTGGGGCCGAAATCTGGGTCGTCATACCGCGTCTCCTCAAGTGTCGTGAATGATGGCGCTCGCCGGCACGGCCGGTGGAAGCGGCTCCTGCAGCATGGCGGTGGCGCGGGCCAGGCGCTCGGCCTGAATCCGGTTGAGATTGCGGAACACCGTGGCGGCGATGCGCGGATAGCGCCGGCGCAACCGCTCCAGGTCCTGCGAATCGAAGCGCAGCACGCGCGCCGGGCTCAGCGCACGCACGCTCGCCGTCCGCCGCTGCCCGAAGTATCCCGCTTCTCCGAACACGGTTCCCCTACCCAGACGGGCCAGAACCTGGTTCTGCCCGGCGTTTTCGATCCAGACCTCGATGTCGCCGTCGATGACCACGTACATGTCGCGCGCCTGGTCGCCCTGGCGGATCACCACGGCGCCGGGCGAATGGCGCTCCAGCTTCGAGATCAGCGCGAACACGCGCGCCTGGCGCAGCGACAGGCCGGCCAGCAGCGGAATGGTGTGCTGCGGCGACTGGCCCAGGTCCAGCCGCACGAGATCCCACAAGGTGACGATGCGCAGGCGCGTCGCCAGCGCCGGCGTCAGCGTGATCTCAGAGATCCAGGCCACGAACAGCGTGAACGAGGCCAGCAGGCCGAACTGCACCTGGCTGCGCAGCTCGCTGCCCGCGAACAGCAGCAGCCCCGAGCACAGCGCGATGGTATTGAGCGTGGTAGGCCGCAGCGAAGACGCGAGCGCCGAACGCATGGCCTGGCGCTCGTTGCCGCTGGCGCGTGCCAGACTGTTGAAGCGCGACAGGAAGTGCACGGTATCGTCCACCGCGATACCCAGCACGATGCTGGCGATCAGGCTGTTGGTCGGGTTCAGCGAAATGTCGAGCAGGCGCAGCAGGCCGAAGTAGACCGCCACCGGCAGCAGGTTAGGCAGCAGGGCCCACAGACCGGCGCGCGGCGAGGTGAACATGAAGGCCAGCAGCGCCCAGATCGCCAGGCTGGCGATCGCCAGCGACAGCCACTGGCCGTTGCCGATCTCCTCCACCGTGCGCGTCGCCAGCACCGAACTGCCCGTGAGCTGGCCGTCGAGCGGCGGCGGCAGCTGCTGCAGGCGCGCCCGCGCACGCTCGACGAAGCGCGCGATCTCGGCCGAGTCGTTGATGTTGAGCCGGACCGAGATCAGCGCCTCGCGAAAGCGCGGATCGACGAAGCGCTTGATCTCGTCGCCACCGCCAAACAGCAGCAGCTGCTTGACCGCCGCCGCCGACTCCGGAATCGCGTAGGCCGCCGCATCGCCCTCGCTCATGCTCTGGTTGATGAGCTTCAGATGATCGACGTAGCTCACGGCCGCGCCGACTTCGGGCTGCTGGCGGAACCAGTTCTGCAGGTCGTCGATGGCGCGCAGCTGCTCAGGCGCGGTCAGCGCGTCGTTGAGATGGCTGTCGATGTGCACGGCCACCAGGTTGGCGCCGTTGAAGATGCGGTTGACCGCCTCGTAGTCCTGGCGCACCGGATGATCGGCAACGAAGCCCTTGACGTAGTCCGTGCCCACGGGAATGCCGGTGGCCAGCCACAGATCCAGCGGCACCACGATCAGCGCGACCAGAATGATGCGCCCGCGCCAGCGCGTGTCGAAATGCGCCAGTGCCGGCGCGAAGCGTTCCGCGATCCGCTGGCCGAGCTGGCGATGCTCCTTGCGCCCGCAACGCAGCATCGCCAGCGCCGCCGGCAAAA
>JALRLM010000017.1 GCA_023254435.1 Hydrocarboniphaga sp. | reverse complement strand
GCCATCAGCGACCCGGCGCGCATCGCCGCCGCCGGGCCCATTCGCACCACGGTCGGCAGCAGCAACACGGGCCTGGGCAGCATCGGCACGCCCGAAGTGCTCGACGCCGGCAACCCGGCGCTGCTCGACAGCGTGAGCATCGCCTTCAATAGCGACGGCACTTATTCCGTCAACGGTGCGGGCAGCTATGCCTATACCGACGGCGGCAACATCGACATCAACGGCTGGCGTGTGCAGATCAGCGGCCAGCCGGCGGCCGGCGACAGCTTTACGCTGAGTCGCAACGACGGCAGTTCGGGCGACAACGGCAACGCCAAGCTGCTGGGCGACATCGCCAACCTGGCGCTGCTCGGTGGTGGCCGCAACACGCTCACCGCGGCCAACACGGCGCTGGTGACGCAGGTGGGTTCGCAGGCCTCGCAGGCCGACACGCAGCTGTCGGCGCAGAGCGCGCTGCGCTCGCAGACGCAGACCGAGCGCGACTCGCTGTCGGGCGTCAACCTGGATGAGGAGGCAGCCGACCTGATGCGTTTCCAGCAGGCCTACCAGGCCGCCGCGCAGGTGGTGTCGACCGCCAATTCATTGTTCGATTCGCTGCTCGCCGCAGTGCGCAGCTAAGTCTTTCGCAAGGGAGTTACGCCATGACCTTCCGAGTCACCACGATGGGCATGTTCCGCCAGGGCGTGGAGGCCATGCAGGCGCAGTCGCAGGCCTTGTCCAAGACGCAGACGCAGCTCGCCACCAACCAGAAGTTTCAGCGCGCGGGCGAAGATCCCGTCGCGGCCGGTCGTGCGCTCAACGTCGACAAGGCAATGGCCGACACCGCGCGCTGGCAGGCCAACATCGGCACCGCCAGCGATCGCCTGGCGCTCGAAGACAGCGTGCTCGCCAACGCCACCAGCGCGCTGGACCGCATTCGCGAACTGGCCATCGAGGCCAACAGCGACACGCTGACCGACACCGATCGCGCCGCCATCGCCAAGGAAATGCAGGAGCGTTTGAAAGACCTGATCGAACAGGCCAACGCCAAGGACGGGCAGGGCGCCTATCTGTTCTCGGGCAGCCGCAGCAGCAGCCAGCCGTTTGCGAGCAGCAACGGAAGCGTGACGTATCGCGGCGACAGCCTGGTGTCGCAGTTGGCCATCGGCTCCAACCGCGACATCACCCTGGGCGACGACGGCAACGACGTGTTCATGTCGCTGTCGGCCGGCAATGGCCGCCTCGACGTGAGCGTGCCGTCCACCAACCTGGGCCTGACCAAAGTCGAGAGCCTGGGCTTTTCGGATTCCAGCCACTGGGATGGCGGCGCCTATACGGTGAGCTTCTTGGGCGGCCAGTACAGCGTGCTCGATGCCGGCGGCAACACCGTGGGCAGCGGCGCCTACAGCGACGGCGGCAGCATCGAGTTTCGCGGTGTGTCGTTGACGCTGTCGGGCCAGCCGTCCGACGGCGACAGCTTCAGCGTCGGCGCCAGCCAGCGGCAGGACATGTTCACCAGCGTGCAGAAACTCATCGACGTGGTCTCGGCCTACGGCCGCACGCCGGCGCAGGACGCACAGGACCAGACCACGTTCTTCAGCGCGCTGAACTCCATCGACACCGCCATCACGCACCTGGGCACGGTGCGCGCCGGCGTGGGCGCAAGACTCAATGCGCTGGACGATGCCGACACGCAGTTGAGCGCGCGGTCAGCGCAGCTGCAGCAGTCGCTGACCAGCCTGCGCGAGATCGACTACGTGGAGACTGCGGCGACGCTGTCGCAGCAGCAGACGGCGCTGCAGGCGGCGCAGCAGAGCTATCTCAAGGTTCAGAGTTTGAGCTTGTTCGATTACTTGAGTTGATGGGCTCGACTGCGGCGATCTCTTCAGAGATAACAGGCTCTATGTTCCCGGCCGCTCACGATTGCGAGACGTACTGCTGTTGCATGAATTGCGACATGACCAAAGTTACCCTCGATTTTGAAACAGCCGTTTGACTGTTGAAGCGACTCGATGCACCCGTAGTCTTTGCTGCCGTCTGGGTCAACAGTGAACTTGACTACTGATTGGTCTAACAAACCCTCAACCGAAGTGACGCCCTCAAATATTAGCTGCGCCCGTTTGTAGCAAGCCCACTCATTGGTCTTGGGTTGCTGGTAGCAAGCATGGCCGGGCCAAAGACTTGCCTCGAGCTCAAAGACAAGCGCGTCGTCAGATTGCAGCCACCCTAAAACCCAACTGTCTTCGAGCATTACACCTTGCAGAGGCAGCATGTTTTTACGGCCTAACGAGGCCGTAGAAAAACGCCATCCACGACGCGCATGCAACTTCGCGTCGAAGCCGATTCTGATTGCTGCGCGCAGGATGCGTTCTGGCGGCTCACTTCGTTCCTCCCGAAGCGATGAAGATGGAAAGACGATAACGCGTGTCCCGGCGCATTCCAAGCCGCTTCACAACGCCTTCCTCTGCAGCTTTTCGATGTTGTGGACCATCGCAAAGAGCTTCCACTGCGCATCGACCTTGCGCCTGGATCGCAGCGTGAGTCGCTGCAGCCCCTTGCCGTGCAGATTGCCAAACACCGGCTCGGCGATGCCGAGCCTGCGGCTGTGCAGCATCCGGCCCTCATGCGTGTCGATGCGCTGCTTCATCGCCTGCGTGTGCGGATGCGTCTCGTGGGCCTTGGTGCCATCGAAGAAGGTCACCTGCCGGTACGGGCTGATATCCGGCTTGCGGATGCACTGGGCCTTGAGCGGACAGGCCTGGCAGGTGGTCTTCACGCCTCTGAAATGCGCCCCGTGCCGCCCTTTGATCGAGGCATCGACACTGGTCGGCCGCAGCATCTTCCCGGCCGGGCAGCGACAGGTCCGCGCCACCGGGTCGTATTCGAAGTCCGCCGTCTGAAACCATTGGTAGCGGCGCTCGCCGGGCTTGCGGCTCTTCTCGGGTGGCTTCTGCTTGTAACCGACTTTCAGTTCAGGCCGCCGCCTGCAAGGCCCGCAGAACGTTCGTCGGATCAGCCTGGATGGCGCGCAGCAGCGCCTTGGCCGGCCCGGTCGGGTGACGGCGGCCTTGTTCCCAGTTCCGCAACGTTCCGACATCGACCTGTAACACAGCCGCGAACTTCGCCTGACTCAGCTTGGTGAGGGCGCGCACTTCTTTCACCTTGGCGGCATCGAGAAAAAATTCGCGCGACGGCTGACGTTCGCCGCGCACCATCTCGTCAGCCTGCTGCACGCTATCGAGCAGTTGGTCGAACAGTGCCTTTTTCATGTCCGGTTCTCTACGATCAAACGGAGTTGCTTTTGATGAGGTCACCGGCGTCCGGCTGCTCGATCAGAAAGTTCTGAAGCTGCCGATACAGCTCGTCATCCATGAGCCCTTTGATGAGCTTGGTGAAGACCGGCGTTTCCTGAAAGATCATGGCCGATCGTGCGTCAACGACTTAGGTGTGTCAATGACGTATGGCGCCGGGCTTTCGGCCTACTCGTTCCCAGCCCGGCGCCGACTCCAGTACCGATGATCGGCCACGAAGGCCCGCGCCGACGAATACCCCACCTGCTGCGCCACGTCGGACGGGTCGATGCCGGCGTCGAGCAGGCGTTCGGCCTCTTGCATGCGGCAGTTGAGCAGGGTCTGTTGCGGGGTTTCGCCCCAGGTGCGGCGGAACTCGCGTTGTAGCCAGGCCGTGGCCATGCCCACGTGGCGGGCGACGCGCGTGGGCGTCACGGGTTGGTGGTAGTGCGATTCGATGAACGCGCGGGCTTGCAGCATGCGCGGCCCCGGCTGGGGCAGGGGCTGCTCGGCGGACGACGGCTGCAGGCCGTCGCCGTCTGCAGGGCTCATGCCGAGCGGGCGTTGGCCGGGCGGTGCGGGGGCGGGATCAGCGCCGGGCCATCGCGCTCGTCGCGCGAGTGGTCGGGGCCGGTGAGCAGGGTCAGTACCAGGGCGATGCCGATGCAGCCCACCAGGTCGATCAGCAGAAACCAGAAGACGGCCATCACAAGCTCCTGAGCGAAATTTTCTATTAGGAAGGCTTGCGGCTGCAGCTGGCCTGGCATTGCCATGCTAAATGAGAGTAGTTATCATTTGCAACAATGAATTCTCCCAAGGCGTCGTGTCATGCGGCGCCCCTTTTTTCTTCAGGGAGGACAAACGGGAGCGTGTCGGGTGGGGCATTTCTGGGTGTCGGGGGCCGCGATTCGTTCGCGGGTCTGGCCGGCCGCCATCGCGGCGGCGTTCATCGCCATGCCGGCGCGTGCGCAGACCGTGGACGAGGCCCCGGGCGAGCCGGTTCCGGTCGTTGCAGTCGACGTGGACGCGGGCGATGCCCCGTCGCTGCGCCGCGAAAGCGACGAGACGGTGACACTTGATCCGGTCGTCATCACGGGCACGCGCACCGAGCACAGGCTGCACGACAGCCCGGTGCAGGTGCAGCTGATCGACCAGCGCAGCATCCGCAACAGTGGCGCGCGCGATCTGGCGGAACTGCTCGAACGCGAAGGCGGCGTCTACGTGACGCGTTCGGCCGGGCGCGGCAGCAGCATCGAAATCCAGGGCCTCACCGGCCAGCAGGTGCTGATCCTGCTCGACGGGCGGCGCCAGATCGGCCGCATCAACGGCAACATCGACCTGACGCGCCTGCGGCTCGATTCGGTGGAGCGCATCGAGATCGTCAAGGGGCCGAGTTCGGCGCTGTACGGCGCCGACGCGCTGGGTGGCGTGGTCAACGTGATCACGCGGCGCGGCGGCTCGGAATCGGGCGGCAACATCACGGCGCGCGGCGACGACGATGGCAACGTCGATGCGCTGGGCAATGCCGGCCTCACGCTGGCGCCCTGGCTCAAGGGCCAGGTCAGCGGCGGTTACCTGCGCACGCAGCCCTACGATCTGGACGACAGCACCACGGCCGAGCAGGGGCTGGACGGTCGCACGCGCTTCGGCTCCGGCAATTTCGACGTGGCGCTGGCCGACAACGCCGATCTGGGTGTCTACGGCGCCTATTCGATCGAGGACACTTCGCGCATCGATGGCGGCATTTCGGCTGCGCAGGCTTTCGATACGCGCAAGCGCATCGAGGAAGTCCGCGCGGGCCTGGCGCCGCAGTTCCGTTTCGGCGACGCCACGCAGCTGCGCTTCGACGGCTACTACAACCGCTACTACGATCAGTTTCTGCAGACGCAGCGCGGCAACGCCGACAACGTCATCGACGAGGAGACGCGCAACGATCTGTTCGCCGGCAACGGCCAGCTCGATCATCGCATCGGCGCGCATCGCATCAGCCTGGGCGGCGAATACCAGTTCGAGCAGCTCGACGCCGATCGCCTGCAGACCGGGGCCGAGCGTGATCGCCAGTCGGTGTACCTGCAGGACGAGTGGGCCTGGGGCCGTCTCACGCTGGTGCCCGGCGTGCGCTACGACCGCGATTCGCAGTATGGCGAGCAGGTGTCGCCCAAGTTCGCCTTGCGCTACGACCTGGCGCCCGAGCTGTTCTTTCGCGCCGGTTACGGGCGCGGTTATCGCGCACCCGATTTCAAGGAGCTGCTGCTGCGCTTCGACAACCCGGCCGTGGGCTACAGCGTGGTCGGCAATCCCGATCTGCAGCCCGAGAAGTCCACCGGCTTCAACGCGGGCGTGACCTGGCTGCCGGCACCCACGGCCAGCATCGCGCTGTCGGCTTACCACAACGACGTCACCGACCTGATCGCGATCGTCGAAGACACCGACCCCGACCAGACTTCGACGCAGGTCTTCACCTACACCAACGTGCATGAGGCCTCGATCACCGGCGCCGACCTGCAGACGCGCTGGCAGCCCTGGCAGCCGCTGACGCTGCAGCTGGGCTACGGCTGGGTGCGCGCCATCGACGAGCAGACCGATCGCCAGCTGTCCGGACGACCGAAGCATCGCGTCAACCTGACGGCGCGATATCAGCGCTCGCTCTATGCGCTGCAGGCGCGCGGCGTGTGGATCGGCAAGCGCGTGTTCGACGTCGAGCTCGACACCGGCGGCGTGCCGACGGGCGCGGGCACCAGCGATGCCTACACGCTGATGGACCTGCGCGCCGAGCTGACGCCGCTGGCGGGCCTGAGCCTGGCGCTGGGCGTCGAAAACCTGCTCGACGAAGGCGATCAGGAATATCTGCCGATCCAGCCGCGAGCGGCGTACTGCGAAATTCGATGGAGCTGGTGATGAGCATGTTCCCGCAAGTCTGGCGGTCTTCGCTGTTCGGCCTCGCGCTGCTGCTGGGCGCCTGCGCCGACGACATTTCGCCGCCCGCAAGCGACGACGGTGGCGACGACGAGCCCACCGAAACCTTGCCCGGTCCGGGTGGCGCGCAGGCCACGTTCACGCAGAGCAGCGCGGGCTACTACCACGGCGTGATCGACGCCACCGGCAGCGACTGGATCTACATCGACCTGGAGACGCAGGCGCAGGTCACGCCGTCCACGCCGGAGACCAGCATCGAGTGGGACATCGCCTTCAATGGCGAGCAGATCAAGCTCAACGGCGGTGCCTCGGGCACGCCGCCGAGCGGTGTCGCGGTCGGCGTCTACGCCGACAAGCAGGCCGAAGG
>JALRLM010000008.1 GCA_023254435.1 Hydrocarboniphaga sp. | reverse complement strand
GTGATCCGCAGCGCGCCGTCGGCCGTATCGCGCAAGCCCTTGCGGTGCTGGCGCCGGCGGATTACTCCGCGTTCACGGCGGTGAACATGGCGGGCGATTTCGAGACCTCGCGCGTCACCGTCATGCGCCGCGAAGTGGATGCGATGCTGGCCTTCAAGGGCAGTCCAGAGGAGTTGAAGGCGACGAGCTTCGTCGAATCGCCGCGGCCCGAAGCCTATGCGCAGGCCGCGTTTTCGACGCCCTCGGATCTGCCTGCGTTTTCCTGGGGTATGGGGCCGGCGCTGCGACAGCATGTCGGTGGGCCCGACGATTTCTATTTTGGCCAGCTGTGGTGGCGCGTCAACGGCAATCTGGATCTGACACAGCGGTGGTCGTTCGCAGGCTCGCTTGGCGCCAACATCTACAATAATTTCGACGGCCTGGAAGTTCGCGATACCAGCGTGCTGCCGCATGTGCGCAGTGATGTCGTGCAATACCTTCAGCAAGGCGAGAACAACCTCGTCAAGCTGGAAACCAACTACATCTGGTCGCCTGCCCGCGACTGGACCACGCGCATCTCGGCCGGCATTTTCGAGGAAATGTACGGCGGCGTCGCCGCCGAAGCCTTGTATGCGCCGGCGTACAAGTCCTGGGCGATCGGCCTCAACGTCAATCGCGTGCGCAAGCGCGACTTCGATCAGCGTTTCGATTTCCAGCGCTACGAGGTCACCACGGGACATCTGACCGGCTACTTCCAGCTGCCGTTCTTCGACTTGCAGGGCAACGTCAGCGTCGGGCGTTATCTGGCCGGCGACATCGGCGGCACCTTGCAGCTGGGACGGGTTTTCCCGAGTGGCGTCGTGGTCGGTGCGTTCGCCACCAAGACCGACGTGTCGGCCGAGGACTTCGGCGAGGGCAGTTTCGACAAGGGCCTTTTCATCTATTTGCCCTTCGATCTGTTCTTCCTGCGTTCGACCCGGCGTGCGGTGAACCTCGTGTTCCGTCCCTTGACTCGCGACGGTGGGCAAAAGGTGCGAGACGGCATTCCGCTGTACGCCGTTCACGAGAACAGCGACTTCGATCCCGATGCGGACTGGTCTCAGATGCTCAAGTAAGCGGCCGCGGGGCCGCTGGAAGGATCAAGGCGCGACGGGTGCCGCGATCAGACGGAGACGCGCTTGAGCAGGTCGAGTTCGAGAGGCCGCTGATCGGGCAGGTAGTGCTGCTGGCTTTTCCAGACCAGTGAGCTCTTGAGGCTGAGCCAGTAGGTGTTGCTTGCCTCCCAGCGCCAGCGGTCGCAGCGTATGCGCTCGATCACTTTGAGCGTATCGATGTTTTGCCCGAGGATCTCGATGGTTTCGCGGCGATCGACTTTGATGCGCGACTCCACCTCGATGCCGAAGGCTTTTCCGGTATCGACGAGATAACGGCTGGCGTAGCCATCGATGCTGGGACCTTCGGGCGAGTAGGCCGCCAGGGCATCGGGCGTGAAGAAACGGGCCGAGCGCAGGTCCTCCTGCAGTCCCACGGTTTTCACGATGCGACCGAAGCGCGTGGCGACCATGACCTGGTTGGCCGATACCCAGCGCAGCTCGGAGCCCGCGATCTCGCTGAGCACGAGGATGCCGTGATCGCCGCGCGTGCCCAGCCTGATGCCCATCTGGGCGTAAGGCAGCGCGTCGACTTCGGCCCGCGTGCGTGGATAACCACCCGACGAGCGCATCGTCGCGCTCATGGTTTCCCCAATCAGGTTCAGGCTCGGGGTTTGCGCACAACCGGCCAGCCCGGCACCGCCGAGCGCGATGAGCAACTGGCGACGGCTCATCGTCGCGGAAGCGGAATTCGTCATGGAATGCAGGCCGGCTCAAGCCGTGAAGAACGGGGCCAATGGTTCGTCACATTATCATCGCAGTCCGCACCGACGCCATGGCGTCGGTGGCGCGGTTCTGGTTGCGACAGGAATCATCCGTCACGACGTGGGCGCCGCAGTGGTGACGCCTGGCCGCAATCTTCGCAGGCTCGGAATCGAGCCAGGTTTTGCCGGGCCGGACCGTATCTTCAGGGGCTGCGCGAGCCCGCTCCGGCTGTGTTGACGGACCGTCGTGACGGGTCGGTACAATCCGGGCAGGCGAACGCGCCTGCAGGTGATGCCTTCGGCTCGGTTGATCGTCTCGCCCGTCGTACGGGCCTGTCGTGCTGTTGGGGAATGCGATGACCGATATTGCGGGCAAGGTGGTGTGGATCACGGGAGCGTCGAGCGGCATTGGCGAGGCGATGGCCTACGAGGCGTCGCGTGCCGGCGCAAGGCTGGTGCTGACGGCGCGGCGTGATGCGGAACTCGAACGTGTGCGTGCCGCCTGTGCGTCGCCACAGGTTGTCGCCGTATTGCCGATGGATCTCACCGATTTCGACGCAGAGACGGCACTGCGGCGCGCCGAGGCGTTCTTTGGCCCCATCGACGTGCTGGTCAACAACGCTGGCATCTCGCAGCGCAGCTCGGTGCTGCAGACCTCGCTCGAAGTCTATCGGCGTATTTTCGAGCTCGATTTCTTCGCTCCCGTGGCGCTGACCAAGGCCGTGCTGCCGGGCATGATCGCGAGGGGCGGCGGGCACGTGGTGACGATATCGAGCGTGGTCGGCTACGTCGGCACGCCGCAGCGCTCGGGCTATTCGGCCGCCAAGCATGCCGTGCAGGGCTTCTTCGATTCGGTTCGATCCGAAAGCTGGCGCCAGAACGTGCGCTTCACGGTGGCTTGCCCGGGCTACATCAAGACGAATGTGTCGGTGAATGCGATCACGGGCAACGGCGAGGCGCATGGCCAGATGGATCCCGGTCAGGCCAAAGGCATGGATGCCGCCGTGTGTGCGCGCCGTATCTGGAAGGCCGTGGCGCAGAACCGCGAAGAAGTCATGATCGGCAAGGAGGCCATCATCGTCTGGGGCAAGCGCTTCTTTCCGAGCCTGATGTCCTTCATTCTCAAGCGTGCCAAGGTCACCTGAGAGCCACCATGCCGGTCAGCCTGGAAGGCAAATTCGTCGTCGCGCTGTCGTCGCGTGCGCTGTTCGATTTCGAAGAGGAAAACCAGGTCTTCGAGAGTGGCGGCGATGATCGCGCCTACATGCGCCTGCAACTCGAACGCCTGGACCAGGTAGCCAAGCCCGGCGCTGCGTTTCCGCTCGTGCGCAAGCTGCTCGCTTTCAACACGCCCGAAGTGAATCGCGTCGAAGTGGTGATCCTGTCGCGCAACGATCCGGTGTCGGGGCTGCGCGTGTTTCGCTCGTCCAGCGCCAATGGCCTGTCGATCGAGCGGGGCGTTTTCACGCGCGGCCGTTCGCCGTACCGCTACCTGAAGCCGCTGGGCGCCGTGCTGTTCCTGTCGATGAACGAGCAGGACGTTCGCGATGCGCTCGATGCCGGCTTTCCGGCTGCTCGCGTGTACCCGGCGTCGGTGCGCGCGGCCGAGCAGTATCCCGACGAAGTGCGCATCGCCTTCGACGGCGATGCCGTGCTGTTTTCCGACGAGGCCGAGCGGGTCTTTCAGAGCGAGGGCTTGCCGGCCTTCATCGAGCACGAGACCCAGCGTGCTGCCACTCCGCTGCTGCCGGGCCCGTTCAAGCCCTTGCTCGCGGCACTGCATCGTCTGCAGCAGGCCAGCGAGGGGCCGACGCCGATACGCCTGCGCACCGCGCTGGTCACCGCACGCAGCGCGCCAGCGCACGAGCGGGCCGTTCGCACGCTCATGGACTGGGGCTTGCAGGTGGATGAAGCGATGTTCCTGGGCGGGCTCGACAAGGGCGCCTTCCTGCGCGAATTCGAGCCTGACTTCTTCTTCGACGATCAGACGCGGCACTGCGAATCTGCGGCGCTGGTGGCGCCGACGGGGCATGTCGCCGCCGGCATCGCCAATCTGCTGAGTCGCGTGAAGTAGCGGTGCCTAGCGAGCGATCTGTTCGAGCAGTTGCAGCACGCGGCGCTCGACCCATGACTCCAGACGCCAGTTCTCGATGAATCCGCAGTGTCCGCCGCGCTGCGTCGATTCGTAGTGCATGATCGAGCCGGAACTGCTGAGCCCCGCGAAATCCCGGATGGGAACCAGGCTGTCGTCGGCGGCCGTGATGATGGCCAGGGGCGAGGCCGACTGCATCAACATCGAAGGCGTCAGCGTGTAGCGTTCGAAGTAGGCCTCGATCGAGCCGTACTCGGTGTAGTCCTCGACGAACTGGCGCGTCATCTCGACGAAGTTCACGAGCCGATGCTGCGCGGAGAAGTCGTAGCGTCCGGGCCAGGCCTGCGACTTGAGCGTCATCGTCGCGCGCCACTTGTCGAGAAAGTAGCGCTGGAACAGGCGCGGGCCCTGGTCGATGGCTTCGAGCGTGTGTCGGGGATGAATGGCCGGCGAAATACCGATCGACAGTCGTGGCGTCACGCCGATGGCCGGGCCCTGCATGCCCACACGCAGCGCGAAGTTGCCCCCGAGTGAGAACCCGACCACCACGGGCGGCGTGGCGTCGAGTCGTGCAATCGCCTGCAGCGCGCCGAGCACTTCGTCCATGCGCGCGGAGTGAAACATCGCTTCGTTGAGATCGTGGCTGTTGCCGTGATCGCGCAGGTTGAGACGGAACACGGCGTAATGCGCCTGGTGCAGTGCGCAGGCCATCGAATGGAGATAGCTTGACTCGTGGCTGCCTTCCCAGCCGTGGATCAGCACGACGAGCCCGCGAGAACGGCCGGTGAGCGGGGTGTGCCAGCCACTCAGGCGCACGCCATCGCCGCAATCGAGAACGTGGCGCGTCGATCGTGTCTGCAGATCCAGTCCGCGGCGCAGCCACAATCGGCGCGCCGGTCGCTTGGATGCAAGCGTGCTTTGGATCAGCGCATGACGAAGCCCGAAGGGTGGACGAAACGGATCGTCGGTCATCGGGCACCGCCGTTGAAGTGCCGCATCGCTCAGCGCATCAACTGCTCGAGAATGCCCAGGTAGATCGCCGACAGCGGTTCCAGATCGACGATGCGCACATGCTCGTTGATCTTGTGGATGCTGTCGTTGATGGGGCCGATCTCGACCGTCTGCGCGCCCCAGGGTGCGATGAAGCGAGCATCCGAAGTGCCGCCGCCGGTGAAGAATTCCGGCTTGCGTCCCACGACGGCCTGGCAGGCGGTTTCAGCGGCGGCGATCAGAGCGCCATGGCGCGTCAGGAAGGGCTCGCCGGAATGCCACCAGTCGGCCTCGTACTGCGGGCAGTGGCGATCGAGCACCGCGTGTACGCGTGCCTTGAGCGATTCGGCCGTCGACTCGGTGCAGTAGCGAAAGTTGAAGACGGCCGTGGCGTCGCCCGGAATGACGTTGTTGGCGCCGGTTCCACCGTTGAAGTTCGATACCTGGAACGAGGTCGGCGGAAAGTGCGCGTTGCCGTCGTCCCACTTCGTGGCCGTCAGTTCGGCCAGCGCCTGCGACAGGCGATGGATCGGGTTGTCGGCCTTGTGCGGGTAGGCGACGTGGCCCTGCTTGCCGTACACGGTCAGGGTGCAGCCGAGCGAGCCACGACGGCCGTTCTTGACCACGTCACCGAGCAGGGTGGTGCTCGACGGTTCGCCGACGATGCACCAGTCCAGCCGCTCGTTGCGCTCGCGCAGGCGCTCGACCACGGCCTTGGTGCCGTGGTGGGCCGGGCCTTCCTCGTCGCTGGTGATGAGGAAGCTGATGGCGCCCTTGTGCTGCGGGTAGTCGGCGACGAAGCGCTCGACGGCGATGATCATGCTCGCCAGGCTGCCTTTCATGTC
>JALRLM010000544.1 GCA_023254435.1 Hydrocarboniphaga sp. | reverse complement strand
CGGCCTGGCGTTTGCGCAAGGAACTGGTCTCGGGCACCAAGATCTATTCACACACCGAGGGCGTGAAGCTGGCCAAGGAGGCGATTGCCAAGGGGCAGGTTCCCTTCGTGCTGGCCGATCACAGCGATCGTTCGGGCGCAGCGACCTGGCTGCTCAAGCAGATCATCGACCAGAAGCTTTCGAACACGCTGATCGGCACCATCGCCGACGCCGACGCGATCGAGGAACTGCGCAAGAAGGGCGTCAAGGTCGGCGACAAGTTCGACATGATGATCGGCGGCAAGCTCGACGAATCGGCCGGCGATCCGGTGCGCGTGGTCGGCACCGTGTACACGGTCAGCGGGCCCGCTGGCGATGCCAAGGGCGCCAAGATGTGGGTCAGCGTCAAGTTCGGTGACGGCAACGTCGTCATCATCAGCCCCAACCTGTTCCAGGTGCGCTGGCCCGAGGTGTTCAACGACATCGGCATCAACCCGGCCGACTTCAAGGGTTTTGCGATCAAGTCGCGCGTGCACTTCCGCCGTGGCTTTTACGACAACGGCTTCGCCAAGACCACGCTGCTGGTCGAGCCCGATCAGCCCTTCCTGGGCACCGTGCGTCTCGAGGGCCTGAAGTACAAGTACCTCAAGCTCGACAAGTTCTATCCCTACGGCAAGGACGTGACGTATCCGGCCAAGCCAGCCAAGTAAGCGCGGCACGCGCGACGGCGCGGGCCGTCGCGGCAGGATGATCGAAGAGGCGGCGCCATCGTGGCGTCGCCTCTTTCGTTTCTGCGAGCGCGAATCTTGGTTATGCAGATAACCTGCAGTTATGCGTCCCCGCCATCAATTCATTGGATCGCGATCGCGAATGGATTCTATGGTCGGGGTATAGATGATCGATGTCCGTGTGCAGGGTGGATGCCGCGACGATCTAAGGGAAGCTGATTGGCTGCTGTGCTCCGCAATCTCGCAAGGAGGCGGTGCTTGGAGTCCGGGCGCACGGGAACGCGCCGAAGGCTCCTGCGCTTTTTCCTGCGCGACTCCTGTGCGCTTTCGGTCATGAATCGCGGTCCTTGAGGCGGCATGCGCGTGCGTTCGGCACGTCTCATTGCAAGACCACCCGCCGCCGAGTCACGATCGTGAACATCAGTCGTCGCTTCATCGTCACCGCTGCATTGAGCGCTGCTGCGCTGCTGTCTGCACCGCTGGCATCCGCCGCGCCCGCCAAGTCCGCGGGATCGCAAAAGCCGATTCGCATTGCGGTCATGAAGTTCTCGCACGAGACCGTGACCTTCCTGCCGTACGAGACCACCAAGGACGACTTCATCTACGAAGGCTCGCCCGCGCGTGGCGAGGCGCTGCTGGAGTCGCAGCCGACCGGCTACATCGGCGGTTTCGTCAAGGTGGCCAAGGAGCACGCCAACGTCGAAGTGGTGGGCATCGAGTCGCCGCTGGGTTCCAAGAAGGGCTCCGGCTCGGGCTGGATCACCAAGGAAGCCTTCGACTACTTCGTCGACAACATGATCAAGGACCTCAAGGCCCAAGGTCCGTTCGATGGCGCCTATCTGTCGCTGCACGGCGCCATGGGCGTGAAGGACGTCGCCAAGCCCGAGGCGCTGATCGCCAAGCGCGTGCGCGAGGCCATCGGCCCCAAGGCGATCATCGTCGGCACCTTCGAC
>JALRLM010000519.1 GCA_023254435.1 Hydrocarboniphaga sp. | reverse complement strand
CGCAAGTCTCGAAACACGCGCGAATGCTCGCTGACAACATGGTAAGGAAGCGCGGGTCGCGATCACAGGCCAGGAAATCCAGGCGTCGCGAGCGCGTTTCAGGCATCGCGACCAATCAATCACAGCGCCGCAGCACCGCCGGTCACGTCGCAGATCTCGCCCGTCAGATCGAGGCCATCCGGCATGCCGGCAACACTGCCCCGCAGCCATGCGAATCGCCCGAACATCGCGAGCCCGCCGGGCCTGGAGCCAATCGGCTACCGTCGAAGTCGCCGCGTCATCGACCGCGACGATCCCGGCGATCGAGCGCGCCTCAGGCGCCCGGCGTGAACACCGGCCAGGCCGCCGTGATGCGGCCGCCGTCGTAGAGCGCGATATCGCCGAACTGCAGGAACACCGATTCGCTCTGATGCGGGCGCAGGAACACGAAGTCGTCGACCTCGAGCGCCACCTTGGACGAGCCGTTGACGAGCTCCTGATTGGTCGAATGGCCCCAGATCAGGTTGTGCTGCAGTCCCGGCGGCGACACGAGGTCGGCGTGCCAGTAGCCTCCGTACAGATAGAACGCGCGCTCGGTGTTGCGATCCCAGGCGCGCATGGCGCCGGTCAGCGATTCGAGCCCGGAAATGTCGGAGCGATCCAGCGCCTTGAGCACGGGCGTGGCGATGAAGCAGGCCGGCACGTGATCGGCCAGCGTCGGCTTGTCGAAGTCGGTGGGCTTGACCAGGCCCGATCCCATCGCCAGCTCGTTGCAGGGCGCGGATTCGTCATACAGCTCGTAGGTGCTGCTGCCCCCCATGTTGAGCGTCAGCGAGCGTTCGTCGTAGGCCGCGCCGAGCACCGAGCGCGCGGCGTCGATGCATTGGCGATAGAAGGCCATCGCCGCGTCCAGCGCCTTGCGTGGCCCGCCCAGCAGTTCGGGCATCTTCGAGGCATGCGCCTCGTAGCCCATGAAGCCCGAGAAACGCATCGACGGCTCCGCCGCCAGACTGCGGATCGCTTCGGCCACGGCCTGCGCGCTGCGCAGGCCGCCACGATGCAGGCCGACGTCGAGCTCGAGGTTGATGCGCATCGGCGCCGTGCCCTCGCCTGCGCGCGCCCGTGCCAGTTCGCGGTACTGCGCGAGACGTTCGGGCGTGTCGACCAGCCATTCGATCTGGCGCGCAGTGTCGAAGCCCGAGCGCGCGTCGAAGTGCTCGAAGAAGCGCCGCGCCGCGCCGACCGGCATGGGCTTGCCGAGCAACACCTGCGCATCGGGAACCTCACGCGCGATCAGGTTCAGGAAAGGCTGGTGAAAACTCATGAGCCGGTCGCTGCCCGTGGCTCTGCGCACGTGGCGGATCAGCTCCAGGCTCGGCAGCGACTTGGCGACGATGCGGTAGTGCTTGTTGCGCGGCAGATGCTCGCGCAGCCGGGCGATGTTCTGGTCCAGTTTCGCCCGATCGATGACCAGCGTAGGCCGGAACAGGCCGGCATCGCGCAGGGCCTGCTGCAACTGCAGGAAATAGGCCTCGTGCCCGCCACCGTTCTGCGCCGGGCGCAGCGCGACACCGGCGGCGACGGGCGCCAGCAGGGCCGCGCCCAGGATGCGACGCCGCGTGAGCCTACTCAAGGCCGAATACCCGCTTCAGATACGGATTGAGCATGCGCCCTTCGGGATCGAGCTGCGCACGCAGGGCGAGAAAATCGCCCCAGCGCGGATAGCGCTGCGCGAAGTCGGCGGCCGTCAGCGTGTTCATCTTGCCCCAGTGCGGACGCCCACCCAGCGGCTGGTACAGCGACTCGATATCGGCGAAGTACGGCAGCGGGTCCTCCAGGTGATAGCGATGCACCGCGATCGATCCCGACTCCTCGTGACCGTAGAACGGGCTCAGCCATGCGTCGTCACCCTTGACCGTACGCACCTCGACCGGAAAGAACTCCTCGTGATGGCGCGACTCGACGCGCTCGCGCACCTGCCTGAGCGTGGCCATGAGCTGCTCGCGCGGCAGGTGATACTCCATTTCGTTGAAGCGCACGTCGCGGCTCGACGGGAACACGAGGTTCCACTGATCCACGGCCTCCTCGACGGGAAAGTCGTCGGCCGCCAGATTCATGAGGCGGCGGCGCATCCACGGCCAGAAGCTCAGGTAGTCGCGCAGCATCTTGACCTGCATGACCGCGTCGTTGTCCTGCTCGGGGCCGCGCGGGCTCACGGGCTCGTCGGTCGGGTCGATGCTGATCGCCATCGCGCTGTCGCAGAACGGCAGGTAGTACATCTCGAAGCTGTGATGCTGCGCGGCCAGCTCGTCGAAGCGTTCGACCAGCGTGTCGAACTTCTCGAACCACACGCGGCGCTTGAGCTTGTGCGTGGCCACGTTCTGCAGCCTCACCTGGGTGATGACACCGAGGCTGCCCAGCGACACACGCGCGGCGTCGAAGAGATCGGCATTCTGCTGGCGGCTGCAGTCGAGCACATCGCCACGCGGTGTGACCAGGCGCAGGCCGATCACCTGGCTGTGCAGCGCGCCGAGCTTCTGCCCGGTGCCGTGCGTGGCCGTGGAGATGGCACCGGCGATGGTCTGCTCGTCGATGTCGGGCATGTTCGGCAGGGCCTGGCCGATGCCCTGCAACAGCTCGGCCAGCGCGCCGAGCTTGGTACCGGCGCCGACCGTGGCCGTGAGCGCGGTGGCGTCGTGCGCGATCAGGCCCTCGAAGCGACGCAGCGACAGGATGCTGCCGTCGGTGGGCACCAGCGAGGTGAACGAATGTCCCGCGCCGACCGGGCGAATCGGCGCGGGCGCCGACTTGAGCAGCGTGGCGAGTTCGTCCTCGCTGGCCGGCGTCAGGCGATCCTGCGGCAGGCAGTGCTGGTAGCCCGACCAGTTCTGCCAGGGCAGCAGGCGCTTGCCGTCGGGTCCGACCGCGACGGCCGGCGGCTTGGGCATGCCGGCGGCGCCGTGATCGTCGCAGCCGGCCAGCGGCGCGGCGATCAGCGCGCCGGCGCCCAGGAAGTCGCGGCGCTTCACGTGCCCGGCTCGCCGGACATGAAGGCGATCAGCGCGGCGAATTCGTCTTCGCCGCAATCCATGCACGAGCCCAGCGGCGGCATGCCTTTGTAACCGTTGACGGTGTGGTCGATCAGCGTGCCCATGCCCTGCGCCACGCGCGGCTGCCAGGCCGCGCGATCGCCGGCCTGCGGCGCGCCACTGGCCGGATTGGCATGGCAGGCCTTGCAGCTCTGCTCGTAGAGCGAGGCCAGCGCGGCATCGGCGGGCTTGAGCGTACTGGCGGCAGGCATCGGAGTCGAAGGCGCCTTCTGTTGGCTGGGCTCACCGCAGGCGGTCAGCATCAGCAGCACGGTCAGGCACAGCGCACGCAAAGTCGAGACGATCATCGGAGGATTGGGTTGATGTTCCTACACGCCGCCGACGCACACCGTCGGGCGACTGCATGGATTTCGCATATTCTTGCCCCATTACAAGGTGCCGGTGCAGTCGCTGGCAACTAGGAAAAACACAGGGGACTCGTCGATGCCGGGGGCAGTGGCATGAAACACAAGCGCGATGCATCCGCAAGTCATCTCACGCGGATCGGCCGTCTGGCTCCGCTGCTCATGCTGCTGGGTACCGCGGCGCTGGCCCAGGAACCCGGCAGCGGCGACGCACCGCTGAACGTCATCGAAGTGTCACCCCCCAGCGACAGCAGTGACGCGCAGCCGGAGGCGGCCAGCGACACCGTGCAGCTCGAAGAGGTCGTCGTCACCGCGCAGAAGCGCAAGCAGTCGCTGCAGGACGTGCCGGTGTCGGTCACCGCCGTCGATGGCAGCTTCATCCAGGACGTGGCCGCGGCCGATCTGTCCGACGTGGCGCAGTACGTGCCCAACGTGCGCGTCGACGCCGACGACCTGGGCTCGCCGCAGCTGTTCATCCGCGGCTTCGGCACCAACGCCTTCAACCCGAGCTTCGAGAGCTCGGTGGGCTTCGTGCAGGACGAAATCTACTTCGGCCGCCCGGGCTATTTCACCGAATCGATGTTCGACATCGACCGCGTCGAAGTGCTGCGCGGCCCGCAGGGCACGCTGTTCGGCAAGAACACCATCGCCGGCGTGTTCAACGTCACCACGCGCGGGCCCAGCGACAGCTTCGGCGGCGACCTGCGCTACACCTACGGCGAATACAACTCGCATCGCGTCGAAGGTGGCCTGGGCGGCATGTTCGCCGACTGGGGCGGCGCACGCGTATCGGGCCTGTATCGCAGCGAGGACGGCCAGCTGTACAACCAGTTTCTCGATCGCGACGAGGAGAAGCTCGAGCAGCGCGCGGGCCGCATGAAGCTGCGCTTCTACCCGTCCGATTCGGTGACCATGGAGCTGCTCGTGCAGGGCTCCGACACCGATGCCGCGTTCTGGCCGTTCCAGCTCTACCGGCTGGATCAGGATACGCGCAACTACCTGAGCAGCTTCGATCCCAACATCGAGGACGATCCCTACAACTTCCGCACCTCGTTCGACACCCGCGGCTACATCGAGAAAGGCTCGGAGACCGCGGCGCTCAACACGCAATGGGCGATCGGCGATCTCGGCGGCCTGCACGACGCCAATGCCGTGCTGGTGCTCGCGGGCTCGAAGTTCCGCATCGACCAGCTCAACGAGCTCGACGTATCGCCGGCCGACATCTCGCGCCTCGACAATCACGAGGACCACGAGCAGTTTTCGGCCGAGCTGCGCTTCTCGGCCAACGCCGACAGCCTGTTCGGGCTCGGCGAGAAAGTGGAATTCGTCGGCGGCGCCTTCTACTACGACGCAAAGTACACGCTGCTGGCGCAGATCGAGGCGGGCGCCGATATCGGCTCCTATCTGCTGACCGACGATTTCCTGCAGCTGGCCTCGGGCGACGGCGGACTCGGCATCTTCGGTGGCCTGGGCCTGCCGGGCATTCCGCTGCTCGGCGAAATCACCGCGCCGCTGGTGGGCGAGGACTACTACCAGTTCGACTACACGCAGAAGACGCGCTCCATCGCCGGCTTCGGCCAGATGACCTGGTACCTGACTTCGCACTGGGCGATCACGCCGGGCGTGCGCGTGAACTTCGAAGAAAAGGATATCGACACCGCCGGCAACCAGAACTGCGCGCTCGCGCCCATCGGCGGCGCCATCGACACCACGGTCTGCGTCATGGCGACGCTGCTGGAGGCCAGCGACTACAACCTGCAAGGCCTCAAGCGCGACGAGAGCGACGTCTCGCCCAAGCTCACGCTGCAATATTTCGGCGACAACGGCGTCAACCTGTACGCCTCGTATGCGCGCGGCTACAAGAGCGGCGGCTACAACTCGCTGTCGTTCAACGGCGAGGACCTGGAGTTCAAGCCCGAGACGGCCGAAACCTACGAGCTGGGCATCAAGTCCACGTTCTTCGACCGCACGCTGCGCTTCAACGCCACCGTCTACGAAACGCACTTCAAGGACCTGCAGGTGCTGGCCTTCAATGGCGTGTTCTTCGACGTCAGCAACGCCGCTTCGGCGACTTCGCGCGGGCTCGAGGCCGATGCCACCTGGATCACGCCGTTCGAGCCGCTGCGCATCATGGCCTCGGTGGGCCTGCTCGACGCCACCTACGACGAGTATCGCGATGCGCCGGCGCCGGTGCGCAATGCCAACGGCGAGCTGCAGCTGGGCGCTCAGCAGGATCTCAGCGGCGGCCAGATCGCCTTCGCGCCCAAGACCACGGCCACGATCACGCCGATGCTGAGCTTCCCGGTGTTTCACCTGGTCGGCCGGCTGGCCGGCGACATCATCTACACCGGCTCGCAGTACACGGACACCGACCTCGACCCCAACACGCGCGTCGACGCCTACACGCGCTATTCCGCGCGTTTCACGCTGAGCAATCAGGATGAGAGCTGGTCGCTGACGCTGGGCGGCAGCAACCTCAGCGACGAGCGTGTGCTCAACCAGGTCACCGACGCCACCTTCTTCCCGGGCACCTACTTCGCCCAGCAGGCGGCCGGCCGGCAGCTGTTCGCGGCGCTGGCGATCAATCTGTAAGGGCCGTGGCGGCGGTTCATGAGCCGCCGCCAGGCGATGCCGCAAGAACCTAGTTGAGCACCTTGTAGCCGCGTCCGCGCAGGCAGTTCTTGACCACCTGGCCCTTCTCGTTCTCGCCCTGAACCGCGCCCTGGGCGCCGGCAACGGTGCCGCCGACGCCGGCCGAGCGCGCCACCGTGCCGCTGTTGCCGACGATGGCGCCGACCACCGCGCCCACGGCCGCACCGGCCAGCGCGCTC
>JALRLM010000500.1 GCA_023254435.1 Hydrocarboniphaga sp. | reverse complement strand
GTGCTTCACTTGCCCATCCCCGAGAACGCCGCGATCAGCGACACCCAGGCCGGGCCGGCCACGAAGATGATCAGTGCCGGAAAGAAGAACAGCACCATGACCACGGTCATGCGGCCGGAGATCAGATTCACTTTCTCGCGCAGCTCCATTTCGCGGCGATCTTCGATCACTTCGAGCGTATCCAGCAGCGGTTCCTTGACCTCGCCGCCGTAGCGTTCGACCTGGCGCAGCAGCGACAGCACCGTGGTCAGGTCGGGCACGTCGAGCGCTTCGGCCGTGCGCGTGAGCGCATCGGCGGTTTCGGCGCCGGCTTCGATCTGACGCAGCATGAGCTCGATCTCGATACCCAGTTCGTCGAGCACGCCACGACCTTCGCGGATCAGGCTCGAAAACGCCTGTCGCGTCGACAGGCCCGACTCGAACAGCAGCACCAGCGTGTGGATCAGCAGCGGTACTTCGGCGCGCATGCGCGCCTGGCGCGAGGCGGCGGCTCGCGTGCGCACGAGCGACGGCAGCAGCAGGCCCACGATCAGGGCGATGATCGCGAACAGGATCAGGATGATGGGCTGCTGCAGCTTGGGCGGGCCGGCGACGGCGATCGCACCGACACCGGCCAGCAGCAGCACCGGCGAGAAGAACCAGATCGTGTAGAACACGAGCCGGCTCGTGGTGCTGCGCCAGCCCGCGCGCACCATCAGCACATCGCTGCTGCCTTCGCTGTCGAGCGCGCGTTCGATCGCCTTGCCCTGGCTGGCGAGACCTTGCAGCACCGGATTGACGTCGGGATCGCCGAACACGGCCTCGAAGTCCGAACCCGGCTGCAGACGACGCTGCAGATGTCGGTTGCGGCTCGCCGCCACGGCCCACCAGACCAGCGCGCCGACGAACACGGCGGCGCTGACGATGGCCGCTGCGATCACGCTGGCGAAGATCGTCGGTGACATCAGGCACCGTCCCGGGTCGAACGCATCATGCGCCAGATCACGATCACGCCGAGCACCTGCAGGATCAGGGCCGACGCCAGAATGACCTTGCCGCTGGTGGTCGTCAGCATGTCGTCGTAGAACGCACGATTGCGCACATAGATGAAGGTGGAAACCGCCATCGGAATGAAGGCCAGCACCATCGCCGAGAAACGCGTCTCGGCCGTCAGTGCACGCAGCTCGCGCGCAGCGGCCTCGCGCATGCGAATCGCCTGGATCAGGCTGCGGAACACGTTGCGCAGGGTGCCGCCGTAACGGCGATTGATGTTGGCGGCCAGCGCGATCACGCGCAGATCCTTGATCTGGTACACGTCGGCGGCGTTGGTCAGCACCAGATCGATCGGCGCACCGAGGCGAACCTGGCGGCTCACCGACAGGAACAGCGAGCGCGACGGCTCGGTGGCTTCCTTGGCGGCAGAGCCCATCGCTTCTTCCAGTGTATTGCCGGCCGCGAGCACGCGAATCACGGCTTCGAGAAACTGCGGCAGCTGCTCCACGATCTTGCCGCGGCGGCGCGCGGCCATCGCGCCGAGCACGGCAGAGACCAGCAGCGTCACCAGGGCGACGACGAGCGAGCCGCCGATCCAGCCGCCGATCATGATGCACAGACCCGCGAGTGCGATCGCGACGGCGGTCAGCGTCACCACGGTGGCGGGCTCGACGTCGTAGCCCGAGCGCCACAGCAGATGGCAGCCCCAGCGCACGTAGGCATTGTCGATGGCCTGATCGGTCTTGGTCGCGGCCAGCACGGTGGCGTCGTCGCCCGCGCGCAGGCGCATCATCACGTCCTCGGAGCGTTCGCGACGCCCCGAGTAATAGAACAAGGCCGCGGCCGATGCCGCGGTGATCAGCGCCAGCGCAACGAGAATCGGCCCGATCACGCGGCGCTCCGCAGGTCGAGATGCTGGCGGCTGTCGACGTCGTAGCGGAACAGCTCGCGCAGCACGAGTTTTTCGCTGGTCGCTTCGGCGATCTCGACGATGGACATCACGCGGCGCTCGCCCGTGGGCAGGCGCGTCACGTGCACCATCAGCTGGATCGCCGAGGCCACCTGGCCCCGGAAGGTCGCTTCGCTACCGACGTAGCCGGCGAAACCGGCCAGCAGTTCGAGACGATGCAAGGCGTCCTTGGGTGCGTTGGCGTGCAGCGTGGTCATCGAACCGTCGTGACCCGTGTTCATCGCCTGCAGCATGTCCAGCACTTCGTCTCCGCGCACCTCGCCGACGATGATGCGGTCGGGGCGCATGCGCAGCGCATTGCGCACCAGATCGCGGGCGCTGACCGCGCGTGCGCCTTCGAGATTCGGCGGTCGCGTTTCCAGGCGCACGACATGCTCGTGGCTCAGGCGCAGCTCGGCCGCGTCTTCGACCGTGATGATGCGCTCGCCCGGCGGAATCCACTGCGACAGCAGGTTGAGGAAAGTGGTCTTGCCCGAGCCCGTGCCGCCGGTGACGATCAGGTTCGTGCGGTTCTGCACGCGCTGCTTGAGATAGGCCAGCGCGACTTCGGAGATGGCGCCGAGCGACACCAGCTTCTCGGCCGTGAGCGCCTGCTTGCGAAACTTGCGAATCGACAGGCAGGGGCCGTCGAGTGCGATCGGCGGCACGATGGCGTTGACGCGAGAACCGTCGGCCAGACGCGCATCGACCATGGGCGTGGACTCGTCGACGCGACGACCGATCGGCGCCAGGATGCGCTGGATCACGCGAATGACGTGGGCATCGTTGACGAAGCGTACGGGCGCGACCGACAGCTTGCCGTCGCGCTCGATGAAGACCTTGTGGGGCCCGTTGACGACGATGTCGTTGACGCCGTCGTCGTCGACCAGCGACTGGATCGGGCCGAAGCCCATGAGCTCGTCACGCGCATCGTTGGCCAGCGTGTCGGTTTCGCGCTGGTTGACCGGCAGGCGCTGCTGCATCACGTACAGGCGCACCTGCTCGGTGACGAAGCGTTCGACGCGCTGCGGCTCCCACTGATCGATGTCGAGGTTGCGCTCTTCGATCAGGCCGATCAGATGCTTGTGCAGCGCGCTCTTGAGCTGCTGGTACTGATCGGTGAGACGGAAGCGCGAAGTCGGATCGGTGGGCGTGCTCATGGCGTCGCCTTATTTGAACAGCCGGCCCAGCAGGCCCTTGGACGGTTCCTCGGGCGCCACCGGCTGGCCGGAAACCAGGCCACCCGCGAGCCGGCGCATCTCGGAGACGTAGATGTCCTTGGGTGCGACCTTGAACAGCGGCTCGCCTGCGTTCATCGCCTGGATGCGCGCCGATGCGTTCGCCGCCAGCGTGCACTGCAGCGGCACGCCGAGCAGTTCGGACAGGCTCTCGGGCTCCAGGCCCAGCCGACTGCGGTAGTTGTCGATGACCAAGCCCATGCGCTCGAGCGGGGTTTCCTCCGCACGCAGCGCACGCAGCAGATACTTGTTGTGGCGCGACTTGAGGATGGACTGGTCGGTGACCAGCAGCGTGCGTTCCGACTGCGTGATGACGCCGCGCAGCACCTCGATGGACGCGAAGCCGTCGATGGCGATGACGATGCAGGCGAACAGCCCACGCAGCACGCCGACCAGACGCAGCGCCGCATCGGCGTCGAGCAGCGGACGACCGATGTGTTCCTCGGGCAGGCTCAGCACGTAGAGACCGCTCTCGTGCTTGGGAAATGCGGTTTCCACCAGCGTGGCATCGCAGCGATGCACGTCGTTGAGCGCATCGAGCACGCCGTAGGTGGGCGACAGGTTCAGGAACACCGACGAAGCGCCGGCCGGCGTCGCCATGTCGAGCAGCAGCACGCGCTCCTTGAGGCGCAGGCGCTCCTGGCAGGCATAGGCCAGATGCTCGGCGAGAAACGAAATGCCGTCATAGGGATGCGCCGACACCACGGTGGCCAGCACGCCCTGCTTGCCACGCGCGCTGGGCGCGGCCGTGGTGGTGCGGCGCAGCAGCTTGCCGACCAGCGCGGCGATGTTGGCTTCGTCGCGCCGCAGCACGAAGAAATCGCGTGCGCCGGCGCGCATGGCCGCGAGCACGAGCGCCGGATTGTTGTCCACGCCCAGGCCCACGATGATGACTTCGGGCAGGCGCTCGGTCACCGCCTCGACCATCGCGGCGCGCGTATCGGCGTTGTCGGGGTGGACCTCGATGAACAGCAGTTCGGGCCGGCCGGCGAATTCGAGCCGGCTCAGCAGATCGTCGGGGTCGGTCGACCGTACGAGCGAGAATTCGGCGGCGGACACCGCAGTCTGCAGCCAGTTGGCGTAGACCGGGTCATCCGCAACGACGAGGGCCTGAGTCTTCACACGTGTTTCCGTTTTGAAGGGGCGGTCAGATGCTAGCGAGGTCGGACGGCGAGCGCAGCCCGCCGATCAGCGACCGAAACCGTAATCCGCCGGCGCGAAATCGCCCTTCTCCTCGAACACCAGGCGACCGTAATCGGGACGCGTGGCGTCATAGGCCTTGCCGGGGAGTTCGGGCAGACGCGCGGCACGGGCCAGCGGGCGCACCAGATGCGGGGTCACGATCATGATCAGCTCGCGATCGTTGCGGTCGGTCGACGCGCTCTTGAAGAAGGCGCCGAGCACGGGGATATCGCCGAGCCACGGCACCTTGTCCACGTTCTGTACGAGATTGCTGCTGACCAGGCCCGAGATCACGAAGCTTTCGCCGTCACCAAGTTCCACCGTGGTATCGGTGCGGCGCACGTTGAGTGCGGGAATCGAAATGCCATTCAGCTGCACGGCGGCGGTGAAGTCGAGGTCGCTGACCTCGGGCGCCACCTTGAGCGCGATGCGGTCGCGCGAGAGCACGGTCGGCGTGAGGTTCACGCGGATACCGAACTCCTTGTAGGTGATGGTGATCGAGGCGTTGCCGGCGGTGGTGCCGCCGCCCTGGGCCACCGGAATCGGGAACTCGCCGCCGGCCAGAAAGCTCGCGGTCTGGCCGCTCATGGCGGTCAGGCTGGGCTCGGCCAGCACACGCGCCATGCCCTTGCCCTCGAGCACGCTGAGCACGCCGAGCAGGCTGTCGGCCATGCTGCCGAAGACGAGGCTGAAAGCGTCCTGCAGCGGAGCCGCACCGACCGTGGTCAGCGAACCCGGCGCAATGCCCGGGCCGGCGATGCCGCCCGTGGTGTTGGGCACGTTCTTGAGCAGGTTGAAGCCGTAGCGCTGGGCCACCGTGCGGTTGACCTCGGCGATCTTGATCTGGGTCATGACCTGGGTGTCGAGGTCGACCACGCTGGCATCGGGTGCTGCGTCCTTGCCGTTGGCGGCGGCGAGCTGGGCACGACGATGCGCGACCAGATTGGGCAGGCGACCTTCGAGGCTATAGCCCTTCTCGACGACGGCGTCCTTGAGTTCGGGATCGTTGCGCGTCGCCTGCGCCGGATCCTTCACGACACCGACCTTGATCCGGTATTCGACGGGATTCGGTCCCAGCCAGACCAGCAGGCTGGTGATGCCCATCTTCTTGCCGCTGACGAGCACTTCGCGACCGTT
>JALRLM010000487.1 GCA_023254435.1 Hydrocarboniphaga sp. | reverse complement strand
GCTATTTCCTGTCGCAGGCGATACGCGACGGCGGCGGCCGCGTGCTCGGCGTCATCGTGGTCAAGATCGACCTGCGCGAGATCGAAAGCGAATGGCAGCGCGCGGCCGACGTGGTGCTGGCCAGCGACGATCACGGCATCGTCTTTCTGACCGGACGCGCCGATTGGCGCTATCGCGAACTGCGCGCGCTCGACGATGGCGAGCGCGAGGCTCTCGACGCCACGCGTCAGTACTCTCGACAGAGCCTGCGCGCACTCAAGCTGCAGACCGTGTCCGCCACGCCTCATCGCGTGCGCGTGCGCAGCAAGCCGCTGGACGGCGAGTTCCTCTGGCAATCGCTGGACCTGCCGTCGGAGCGCTGGCAGCTGCACTTGCTGCACGATGTCGCCGACAGCCGCGCCGCCGGCCGCGTCGCCGCGCTGGCCACGGGCGGTGTACTGCTGAGCTTGCTGTTCATGGGCCTGTTCCTGCAGCAGCGGCTGCGACTCGCGCGCCTGCGCAAGCGCAACAAGCAGGATCTCGAAAAGCTCGTGCGCCAGCATGCCGAGGCGCTGCGCACGGCGCGCGACGGCGTGGTGCAGGCCGCCGAGAACGCCACCCAGCAGGGCCGCAGCCTCGATCACCTGCCGCAGGGCGTCAGCGTGATCGACGGCGACCTGAACCTGGCGGCCTGGAATCGTCGCTACGTCGAGATCTTTCGCTATCCGCCCGAACTCATGCGCGTGGGCCGCCCCATCGAGCATCTGCTGCGCTACAACGCGCGCCGCGGCCTGCTCGGTAACGGCGACGTCGAAGACGCCGTGCAGCGCCGGCTCGATCATCTGCGCGCCGCCACGCCCTACATGTTCGAGCGAGAATGGGACGACGGCACGGTGCTGGAGATTCGCGGCAATCCCTTGCCCGACGGCGGATTCGTCACCGCCTACGCCGACATCACCGCCTACCGCAACACCGCGCGCGAGCTGCGCACGCTGGCCGGCGCGCTCGAGCGCCGGGTCGACGAGCGCACGCACGATCTCGACGAAGCGCGCCGCGCTGCCGAACGCGCCAATCGCTCGAAGACGCAGTTCGTCTCGGCCGCCGTGCACGACCTGCTGCAACCGCTCAATGCCGCGCGCATGTTCGTCTCGGCGCTGCGCGGCAAGCTCGCGCACGACGAAGCCGTGGCGCTGGCCGATCACGTCGACAGCGCGCTGTCGGCGCAGGACGCCATCCTGACCAGCCTGCTCGACATCGCCCGGCTCGAATCGGGCAGCATCGAAACCCAGGTCGTCGATCTGCCCTTGCAGAGCCTGTTCGACACGCTCGCTCGCGACTTCGGCCTGCAGGCCGAGCGCCGCGAACTACGCCTGCGCTGCGTGCCCACGCGCGCGGTGGTGCGCAGCGACGCCGCGCTGCTGCGCCGCATCCTGCAGAACTTTTTATCCAACGCGCTGCGCTACACCGAGCACGGCGGCGTGCTCATGGGCTGCCGGCGCGCCGGTGATCGCCTGCGCATCGAAGTCTGGGACAGCGGCATCGGTATTCCCGAACACCAGCGCGCCGCCATCTTCGAGGAGTTCCGCCGGCTCGACGGCGGCCCGCGCCAGCACGACGGCGGCGCCGGCCTGGGCCTGGCCATCGTCGATCGCATCGCGCGCCACCTGGGCCATCGCATCGGCCTGCGCAGCTGGCCGCAGCGCGGCAGCGTGTTCTGGGTCGAGGTCCCGCTCGGTGACGCCGGCGCCGTGCGCAGCCCCGCCACCAGCGAGCCTACGGACAGCGGCGATTCGCCGCTGCGCGGCGCGCGCATCTGGAGCATCGACGACGACGCCCGCGTGCTCGAAGCCTCGCGCCTGCTGCTCGAAGGCTGGGGCTGCACGGTGTTCACCGCCGCCAGCGCCGACGACGCGCTGGCCGCCTGCCGCCATGGCGAAGCCCCCGATCTGCTGCTGCTCGATCAGCGCCTGGGCGAGCGGCAGGGACTCGATCTGACGGACGCGCTCTACGCCGGCTGGGCTGCCCGGCCGCCCGCGATCCTGGTGTCTGCCGAGCGCGACGCCGCGCTGATCGAGCAGGCGCGCGGGCGCGGCATCGCGTTTCTGCCCAAGCCGATCAGCCCGCCCTCGTTGCGGGCCTTGATGCGACAACTGCTGCTGCGCAGTCGCGGCGCCTGATCCGACCTCGCGGAAACGGCGGGACGCCCGGCGGCCGAGCCGTCACGGCGCCGCTCAGCCCGTCTGATGCTCGCCTTCGGTGATGAGCCGTGCCGTGCGCCCATCGGTCACGAACGACCAGATCCAGTCCGCCGCCACCGACACGCGATTGCGGAAATCGATCAGGAAGAACACGTGGATCAGGCACCAGAACAGCCAGGCCGGCAGGCCGCTGAGCTTGAGCCAGCCCAGGTCGCAGACCGCTTCGCCACGACCGACGGTGGCGAGGTTGCCCTGGTCGATGTAGTGGAAGGCGGCCGGCGGCGCCTGGCCGCGCACGCGGCGCGCGATCAGGCCGGCGATGTAGCGGCCCTGCTGCTTGGCGGCCGGGGCCACGCCGGGCACGGGCTTGCCCGACGGCATGACCACCGCGGCGGCGTCGCCGATCACGAACACCGACGGCAGGCCCGGCACCGACAGGTCGGGGTTGACCTTGACGCGGCCGGCGCGGTCCAGCGCCACGCCGGAACCCAGCCAGGCGCCCACCGGCGAAGCGCGCACGCCGGCGGCCCAGACGATGGTGCGGCAGTCGATGTGCTCGGCGCCCACCTGCACGCCGGTCGCGTTGCAGTCGGTGACGGCGGTGTGGATGCACACGGTCACGCCGAGCCGTTCGAGGCCCTGGCGCGCCTTGGCCGACAGCGACTCGGGCATCGCCGCGAGCACGCGCGGGCCCGCCTCGATGAGGATGACGCGCGCCTTGCGCGTGTCGATGCGGCGAAATTCGTGCACCAGCGTGCGATGCGCCAGTTCGGCGATGGCGCCGGCCATTTCCACGCCGGTGGGACCGCCGCCGACCACGCAGAAGGTCAGCAGCGCATCGCGCTCGGCGGCATTGTCGCTGAGCTCGGCGCGCTCGAAGGCGTCGAGGATGCGACGACGCAGCGCGGTGGCGTCGTCGAGCGACTTCAGGCCCGGCGCCGACTCCTGCCACTCGTCGTGACCGAAATAGGCGTGCGAGGCGCCCGTGGCAAGAATCAGCTCGTCGTAGCCGAAGCGCGCGCCGCTGCGCGTCTGCACGCTGCGCTGCGCGGTATCGACGCCGACCACCTCGTCGAGCACCACCGACACGTTGCGCTGGCGCTTGAGGATGGCGCGGATGGGCTGGGCAATCTGCGCCGGCGACAGCGCCGCGGTCGCCACCTGATACAGCAGCGGCTGGAACAGGTGGTGGTTGCGGCGGTCGATCAGCGTGATGGCGACGTTCTCGCGCCTGAGCGCGGCCACCGCCTTGAGCCCGCCGAAACCGCCGCCGACGATCACCACGCGGCGTTTGTCCTGCCCCTCTTTTGCAACAGTGTTCATGACAGTTCGTCCGAATCCGAGACAGACGGCGGTGACAGGTCGGTCGCCGCCGCCTCGGGCAGCAAGGCCTTCACCTTGACCGCGGCCTGCGTGCGGCTGTGGCATTCCAGCTTCCGCAGCACGGCCGTGACGTGCACCTTGACCGTGTTCTCCGCCAGATGCAGGTCGTGCGCGATCTGCTTGTTGAGCAAGCCGTCTGCCAGGCACATCAGTACGCGAAATTGTTGTGGCGTGAGCTGCGCCAGCTGCGCCGCCAGGCGTGCGTCGTCGGCGCTGCGGCCGGCCTTGGCGCCCTCGAACCACTCGCCGCCTTCCATGACGCGGGCGACGGCCTGGCGCATGACCTCGACCGGCGCCGACTTGGACACGAAGCCCGAGGCGCCGAATTCCTGCGCGCGCCGCACCGTGCGCGGGTGGTCGTTGGACGAGATCACGATCACGGGCAGTTCGGGCCGCTCGCCGCGCAGGAACACCAGCGACGAGAAGCCCTGCGCGCCGGGCATGTTGAGGTCGAGCAGCACGAGGTCGATGCGCGGCTGCG
>JALRLM010000027.1 GCA_023254435.1 Hydrocarboniphaga sp. | reverse complement strand
AGGGCTTTTGCTTCCATAGCCATTCTTTTAACGTTTTCTACTGGAGAGGCAGAAACGGCCGCGAAGCCGGCGATAACATTTTCAAAAACTTCTCGGGACATGCTCGCAAACTCATCCGCAACAATATCATTGGCTCGCTGTCGATTGGCCTGGCGCGGCTGGGCCTGCCCAATCCGGTTTTCGGCAGCGCCGGCAGGATGCTGCCCGCGCCCGAGGGCCGGCAGATGATGCGGCGCTCGTTCTCCAACGTGGCCTCGCTGCGGGCCGGCATGGCCGAGTTCGCGCTGCTGCGCGGCATTCGCGCGGCCATCGCGGCGCAGCCCGTCGGCTGCCCCGCCCTGATCCTCAGCGCCGACCGCGCCACCGAGGCCAAGGGGCTGCTGGCGCGCCTGGTGCCGCCGCACAAGGCGCGCACGCTGATCGCGCTCATGCAGTCGCAGCACCGCCACAAGGCCGCGCAGGCGGCGCCCGGCGAGTGGGACGCGCTGCCGCACGATCACGGCGCGCTGGTGTTCGACCAGGCCGGAGCACAGGCCACCGCGACGCGCCTGATGCGCTTCGTTCGCGAGTTGGCCGCGACCTAGGGCGCGCATCGCCCGGCAGCACCGCAGGCGGAGCTCCGCCTCGGGCCACGATAGGTGTTTAACCCCACTTACCCGTACAAAAGCACCACATTGAGGTAGTAGGTCTCACGGGGGGCGCCCCGTCACGAGAGTAGAGCCATCGTACCGGACGAGGTGACTGTTGACACCAGTCACCTCGCCTGTGCCTTACCAATCGTTCCATAGCGTGACCGCTGCTTCGACGAAGGCATCGCAGTTCGCCTGGTTCCAACAAGTGTGGTGGCCATCTCGCAGCAGGTAGTACTGCTCGTTGGCACATACAAGTTCCGCCTTCACCGCGTTCTGCCGATACCAATTCAAAATATTCACCACGCAGTCCCCGAAACTGGTCGTGAACTTGTCGTTCGGTACGTTGTAGAGCAGACCCTCTATGTAGTACGACGGCGCGATGCCCGCCTTGATCAATCCGTCATCGACCATTCGGGTGCGCATGTTCTTGAACACCCTAGCCATGGGCTTGAGCCACTTTGATGTGCTTTGGTGCTTACCGGTCAGGTTGGATGAATGTTGCTTTGGGTAGTTCGCTATTCGATCACCCTTCCCGTTCCAGAAGCAGATGCCTTCGACATATTCCGAGTCATAAGATGAGCGAAACTTGAAGTAGCGCCGGAACTGAATCGCCACGATTACGTCTGCTTTCCTGCGGGAACCACTGGCATCGATGGCGATAGCCTTGTCACCGGCCTTGACGGCTGTCCCATACTGGCTCGTGAGGGCCAACAAGACATCACGCTTGAAGTCGGTGTACGTGTATGTCGCATCGTTAAACGCTGACTGGTATGCGGCCTTCTCGTCTTCATTAAGCTGAGTCAGATCACTTTGAAAGACATCATCGAGCCTGATGACGATATCCACATCGCTCTCGGAATATATGTTTGTGTCGTTTCCATACGAACCTTGAAGGAAGACTTTGAAGTTCTTGCCGGAGTAAGCCGTGGAACTGGCCTCAAGCACGTTCTTGATCGAGTTGTAGGTAGTGCTCGACTGCGTGATCGATCCCTGATGTGACCACGTTTCGAGCTGCGATTCTGGTATCGCCATCTTCCTCTCCGCTTTACATCAAATATTCACGAAGCTGTTTCTCGCGCGACGCGAACGACTCCCTCCCGCGCTGGAACAATATGTCCAGCTTCCCGAGATCGTGTTCCAGCAAATCAGTGGCCATTTCTGGAGCAACGTACGCATCGCTGATTCGGATCGTCGGCACATCGTGAAACAGAACTTGCCGCAATTGATCCATTGATTGCGTGTTTATCTCAAGAGTTTTTTGCAGCAACTGGACGCTGATCAGGTACTTCTTTGCCAGGCGCATCAGAAGGCTTGGTTTTGGCTCGGGGTAGACACCGACGCCGACGCTGATTACTCGGATATCGTTGCGCGCCCGTTTGAGCGCCTGAACTGCATCAGCAATTGCGTACAGCGTCGGATTGTTCGCGCAATAGCCGCCGTCAATCAACTCAACGTCTTCGCCCATTGAGGTCCGCACAATCGTGCGCTCAAAGAACGGATAGGCTGAGCACGATGCCTTCACAGCGTCCGCGACTTTCACGCCGAAGCCGGGCACAAACGTACTAGCCCTGCCGTGCGCCTGCGCGACGCTGCCTTTAAAAACCATCGGCCGCTCTGTAAGCCATCTAGCGGTAACGATTCCGATACCGGTTTTTACGTCGCCAAACCCTGCATCACCGAACACTTCACTCGCGAGTTTCTTCAAAGCCGCCGATCTTGTCGGTGCGGTTTTCTGGGACATCACCGTAGGCACGTGCTTACGGTACAGGGCGAGAATGGAATCGATGCTGTGACCAAGCGCGATTAGCGCCGCTATGATCGAGCCGGTGCTCGTCCCGAATACCAGATCGAATTTCTGGTGAAGCGGGCATCCGGCCATCGCCTCAATTTCCTTCAGAACGCCAAGGGTGTAGAACCCCTTGGCCCCGCCGCCATCGAGCGTCAGCACTCGCAGTGGGGCAGCTACCTCGGTTTTAGCTTCTGCCATGTACTTCACTCCGAGTTTTCACCGTCATCCTGCCCGGCCATAAAACCACCGTTTTCTATACGCCCTGCCATCGGGCCGGAAATCCGCCCGAAACGGCTTGTTCAGCGTAAAGATACCCTGTACAGTTATCAACGTACAGATTAGGCACCTTTTCATGCGGATTGGCTACGCCCGCGTCTCCACGCAGGACCAGAATCCCGAGCTTCAACTCGATGCCTTGTCTGCGGCCGAGTGCGAACAGGTCTTCCAGGAGAAGGTGTCCAGCCGGGTTCGGGAGCGACCAGAGCTGGAAGCCTGTCTGCGCACCCTGCGCAAGGGCGACACGCTGGTGGTCTGGCGGCTCGATCGGCTGGGTCGGTCGCTGAAGGATCTCGTGGAGATCATCCACGGCCTCGAAGCGCGCGGCGTTGCGTTCCGCTCGCTGACCGAGAGCATCGACACCTCCAGCGCCGGCGGCCGGTTGGTGTTTCATGTGTTCGGCGCACTGGCCGAGTTCGAGCACAACCTGATCCGTGACCGCACCGTCGCCGGGCTGGCGGCTGCCCGGGCGCGCGGTCGCATGGGCGGACGCCGGCCGAAGCTCTCGAAGGCCGACGTGCGCAAGGCCGCCGCCATGCTCAAGGACCCGATGATGACCAAGACCGAGGTGGCTGCTCATTTCGGCATCTCGCGTGTGACACTCAACGCTGCACTGGACCGCGCCGGCTATCCGCAGAACCCGGCCGCTGCCTGACACAACAACCACCAGGGGGATGGTTTGACCGATCCAGAATTCAAGAAGCTGCTGTGGGACTCCGCCAACAAGCTGCGCGGGGCCATGTCGGCGGCCGAGTACAAGTTCCCGGTGCTGGGGCTGGTGTTCCTCAAGTACGTGAGCGACATCTTCGAGGCGCAGAAGGCCGCCATCGGCCATCGCATCGCCGAACCCACCTCGCCGATGTACATGCCCGAGGAACTGCGCGCCGATGCTTTCGCCGCCCTCTCCGAAGACCGCGACGCCTACACCCAGGACAACGTGTTCTGGATTCCGGAAGAAGCCCGCTTCGCCGAGCTGCTGAAGAAGGCCGCTGACCCCAAGCTCGGCAAGCTGCTCGACGACGCAATGGCCGCCATCGAGCGCGAGAATGAGAAGCTGCGCGGTGTGCTGTACCGCGACTTCGCCCGCCTGCCGCTGGAAGAAGGCGTGCTCGGCGATCTGATGCAGATCGTCGCCAAGATGAAGTTCGACCCCGCCAAGGACGGCTCGCGGGATGTTTTCGGCGAGGTCTACGAATACTTCCTCGGCAACTTCGCCCTCGCCGAAGGTCAGCGCGCCGGCCAGTTCTACACGCCGCGCTCCGTGGTCAGCGTGCTGGTGGAAATCCTCGCGCCGTTCACCGGCCGCATCTACGACCCGGCCTGCGGCTCCGGCGGCATGTTCGTGTACTCCGAACGCTTCGTCGAAGCCCACGGCGGCAAGAAGGGCCAGGTGGCGATCTACGGGCAGGAGCTGTCGGCCACCACGCGCAAGCTGGCGTGCATGAACCTCGCCATTCGCGGCATCGATTACGACATGGGCAAGTCCCATGGCGACACCTTCTTCAACGACCAGCACCCGGACCTGCGCGCTGACTACGTGCTGGCCAACCCGCCGTT
>JALRLM010000025.1 GCA_023254435.1 Hydrocarboniphaga sp. | reverse complement strand
GAAGCGCACGTGGCGCACGTCGGCGCCAGCCAGCACCACGCCGTAGGGATGAATCGGGTACGCCGGGCTCGGCACCAGCACCACGTCGCCCTGGGCCAGTGTGGCGAAGGCCAGATGCGCGAGGCCTTCCTTGGAGCCGATGGTGGCGATCACCTCGGAGTTGGGATCCAGGTCCACGTCATAGCGCGTCTTGTACCAGCGCGAGATCGCACGGCGCAGACGCGGAATGCCCTTGGAGACCGAATAGCGGTGCGTGTGCGTGCCGTCTTCGTCGTGCACCTCGGGGCGCACGTAGTCGCTCTCGGTGCCGCGAACCGACGCTTCCACCAGCTTGTCGACGATGTGCTTGGGCGTCGGCTGATCCGGGTTGCCCATGCTGAAGTCGATGATGTCCTCTCCACGAGCTCGGGCTGCGGCCTTCAATTCTCCGACGATATTGAAGACATAGGGCGGCAGTCGCTGGATGCGGGGGAAGTTGGTGTTCACGGCAGTTCTTAGTGGTTCACGGGCCCGGGGGCTGAAAAAGGGCGCGTATTATCAAGGCGCCTGCCCCGCCTTTCAAATCAAAAGTTTTCGCCCCCGGCCGGCCCCGGGCTATGGCCTCGCCGGCATCAGCTCTTGAGATAGCGAACCCGGTAGATGCGGTTGGCATAGTCGTCGGAGATCAGCAGCGAACCGTCGGGCAGCTGCAGCACGTCGGCCGGTCGTCCGCTGACGGACTCGCCCTTGAGCCAGCCGTCGACGAAAGGCTCCTGCTGGACCACCTTGCCGTTCTCGATGTGCAGGCGCTGCACGCGGTAACCGATCTTCTGACTGCGGTTCCACGACCCATGCAGGGCGACGAAGACATCGCCCCGGTATTCGGCGGGAAACTGCTGGCCCGTATAGAACTCCAGCCCCAGTGGCGCGACGTGCGGCCCCAGATTGGCCATTGGCGGCACGGCGGCCGAACAGCTCCGACCCTTGCCGAACTCCGGGTCGCTCACAGTGCCGCCGAAACAGTATGGGAAACCGAAGTCGTCGCCGACCTTGCTCAGGCGGTTCAGCTCGCAGGACGGCGTGTCGTCGCCCAGCATGTCGCGGCCGTTATCGGTGAACCACAGTTCGCCGGTCTTCGGCGCCCAGCCGAAACCAACGGAATTGCGCACGCCACGCGCCACCGTCTCCCAGTTGCGGCCGTCGGCATCCATGCGCGTGATCGAGGCGTATTCCAGCTTGCGACCGTCGCGCTCGAAGCTCTCCACCGCGCAGACATTGCAGGGCGCGCCGATGGCCAGGTAGAGCTTGCCGTCGGGCCCGAAGTCGATGAAGCGCCAGCCGTGGTGGGTCTTGTCGGGCAGATCGTCGCGCACGCTCACGGGCTTGGGCGGGCTGTCGAGCCTGGATTCGATGTCCGGCAGCTTCCAGATCCTATCGACCTCGGCCACGTAGAGCGCGCCGTCGCGAAACGCCAGGCCGGTCGGCATGTTGAGATCCGAGGCGATGGTGCGCTTGCGGTCGGGCCGGCCGTCGCCGTCGGTATCGCTGAGCGCGTAGACCTTGCCGGCGCCGCGCGAACCGACGAACAAGGTGCCCCTGGCACCGAGCGCGAGGGTGCGGGCATTGGCGACCTCGTCGGCCCAGACCTCGATGGCGAATCCCGGGGGCAGCGTCAACCCCGGCGGGACCTGCTGAGCCTGAGCCGGCGAGGCGGACAGCGCCAGCCCGCCGATCAGGGCGCAGACGCTGGCGAAACCGGCCACGGATGCTGCTGGCCGCTTGATCCTGGATTTCATAGCGTTTCCCTATGCCTCGAATTGCGATTATCCGTTAGCCCGATTACCAATCGGGCCCGTAGAATGCCAGCCGGCCTGGAATCGGCTTCGCGTTCAGTGCCGTCAGTGCCAGCCCGTCCGCGACGGCCCAGACCGTGCGGATCCGCGAGCCACACCCTTTTCTGCCTCAGGAGCCTGCCCATGAGCGTTCTCGTCAGCCGCCCCGCACCCGACTTCACCGCCAACGCCGTCCTGGGCGACGGCAGCATCGTCAGCAACTTCAAGCTATCGGACTATCGCGGCCAGTACGTGGTTCTGTTTTTCTGGCCGCTGGATTTCACCTTCGTCTGCCCGTCCGAAATCATCGCCCACGAAAACCGCCGCAAGGCGTTCGAGGAGCGCGGCGTGCAGCTGGTGGGCGTGTCCATCGACAGCCAGTTCACGCACTACGCCTGGCGCGCCACGCCGATCGAGAAGGGCGGCATCGGCGAAATCGGCTTCCCGATGGTGGCCGACGTGAGCCACGAGATCACGCGCGCCTACGGCGTGGAACACCCGGGCAACGTGGCCTTCCGCGCCTCATTCCTGATCGACAAGGACGGCATCGTCCAGCACCAGGTGGTCAACAACCTGCCGCTGGGCCGCGAAGTGGACGAAATGCTGCGCCTGGTCGATGCCCTGCAGTTCACCGAGCAGTACGGCGAAGTCTGCCCGGCCGGCTGGAAGAAGGGTCAGTCCGGCATGAAGGCCACCGCTGCCGGTGTGGCCGACTACCTGGCCAAGCACGCCGCCTCGCTGTAATCGCCTTCCGGCCACGCCGTCGGTGCCGGATGCGATGCATTGCATCCGGCGCCGGCATCCCCATATTGGCGTGACTTCATAGAACAACCAGAGCATTTCGATGAGCAACCATCATCGTTTGATCATTCTCGGGTCCGGCCCTGCCGGCTACACCGCCGCGGTCTACGCGGCCCGCGCCAACCTCAAGCCCGCGCTGATCACGGGCCTGGAACAGGGCGGCCAGCTCATGACCACGACCGAAGTGGACAACTGGCCCGGCGACGTCGAAGGCCTCATGGGTCCCGATCTCATGGCGCGCATGCAGAAGCATGCCGAACGCTTCGACACCCAGTTCATCTACGACCATATCCACGAGGTCGATCTTGCGAGCAAGCCGCTGAAGCTGCGCGGCGATGCCGGCGAGTACACGGCCGATGCGCTGATCATCGCCACCGGCGCCAAGGCGAAATGGCTTGGTCTGCCGAGCGAGGAAAAATTCAAAGGCTTTGGCGTCTCCGCCTGCGCCACCTGCGACGGCTTCTTCTTCCGCGGCAAGAAAGTCATCGTCGTCGGCGGCGGCAATACGGCGGTCGAGGAAGCGCTTTATCTCTCTAACCTCGCGTCGCATGTCACGCTTGTGCATCGTCGCGACTCATTGCGCGGCGAGCGCGTGCTGCATGAGCGCCTGAGCAAAAAAGCCAATGTGTCGATCCTGTTCGACTCGGTGATCGATGAGATCGTTGGCGCAGAAGCGCCGCTCTCCGTCACCGGCGCGAAAATCAAAAACGTCAAAACCGGCAAGGTCGAAACCGTTGACGCCGACGGCGTGTTCATCGCC
>JALRLM010000074.1 GCA_023254435.1 Hydrocarboniphaga sp. | reverse complement strand
GAGCGCTCGCGGTCGGTGTCCTCGATGCGCAGCAGGAACTTGCCGCCCAGGTTCTTGGCGACCAGGTACGAAAACAGGGCCGTGCGCGCCCCGCCGATGTGCAGGAAACCGGTCGGGCTGGGCGCAAAGCGGGTGACGGCGGACATGGTGGGCAGCGGCCTGGGGCGTTTAGGTAGCCGCGCATTCTATCAGCAGCGCCCCCGGCGGCCGTAAAATGGTGCATGAACTGCCTTTTCGTCGAACAGCTCACGGTCATCGATTGCGCCTACCTGGACGCCACGCGCGGCCTGGTGGGCGAAAGCTGGATTGTCGATGTCGAGCTATACGGCGATCTCGACGAGCAATCCATGGTGCTGGACTTCGGTGAGGTCAAGCGCCGCATCAAGCGCGCCATCGACGGCTCGGCAGACCATACGCTGCTGATTCCGACGCGCTCACCCGAACTGCGACTGGAGACGGCCGACGGCTATACCCAGCTGGCGTTTCGCAGCGCCCACGGCACGATCGAGCATCGCTCGCCGGAACTGGCCGTCAGCCGCATCGACGCCGACACGGTCAGCCCCGAAGGCCTGATCGCCTACCTGCAACCGCGACTGCAGGCCGTGGTGCCCGCCAACGTCGCCGAGGTGCGTCTTGCAATTCGCAATGAACGCATCGACGGCGCCCACTATCAGTACGTCCACGGGCTCAAGAAGCACGCCGGCCAGTGCCAGCGCATCGCCCACGGTCACCGCTCGCGCCTCGAAGTACGCATCGACGGACGTCGTTCGCAAGAGCTGGAAGCGGCCCTGGCGACGCGGTGGGCCGACATCTATCTGGGCACGCGCGAAGACGTGCTGTCGCAGGCAAACGGCCAGATCCTGTTCGGCTACGACGCGCCCGAAGGTCGCTTCGAGCTGAGCCTGCCGCAAAGCCGGGTGGAGCTCATCGAAGGCGACACCACCGTCGAGTGCCTGGCCGGCTGGATCGCACGATACGCCGCTGCGAACGTCGGCCCCGACCACGTGGTCCAAGCCAGGGCTTACGAAGGCGTCATGAAAGGCGCCATTGCAAGTTGCCCGAAAGCTTGCTAGCGCTTCCGGCAGAATTCACGGTTTATTCAGCGCCTCGGGCGCAGCGTGCCGCCATGAACAAAACCTTCCCTGCTTTGATGCCCAACCTGCGGCTGCAGGGCCGACTGATCGGGTTGGCAATCGTCACCACCGGCAGCTTGCTGCTGGGCGGATGTGCAGCGTACTACCCGGAGACCGCGTCGGGCGGGTACTACGGCAATGATCGCTATTACGACCCGTACTACGGCTCTGGGCCGTACTACGGCGGCTACGGATACGCACCGGGCTATTCGGCCTGGAATTCGACGACGATCTACTACCAGAGCTACCGGCCGGGCTACTCCTACCGTCCGGGCTACGGCTATTACTATCCGGTGCCGCCGCCGCGCCACGATCACGATCATCACGACGACCACGACCGCAACGATCGCCGCGGCTGGGGCGACGTGCAGCGCGAAATCACCGGTGACAACCCCAGCCGATACAAGCCGGGCAACCGCGATGGGCGCGACAACGACCGCAACGGCCGCGACGACAACCGGGGCAACGGCTGGGGCAACGATCGCCGGGACGATCGCCCGCGCAATCCTCCCGCGCAGGCCGAACGCTCCAATGGCGGTGGCTGGATGGGTCGCGTGACTGGCGGCAACAACGACGATCGCCGCTCCAGCCCACCGCAGCGACCCTCGCAGCCGGTGTCGTCGCCGCAGCCGACGCGTCCGACACCGCCCACTCGCCCCGAGCCGCCCCGCAGCAGCAACGAGCGTGGATCGGGCTGGGGCGACAAGACGCGCAGCCTGCGTCGCGAAAACTAAACGCTCCAGCGTCATACGGGGCGCGTCGCCACTTTGTGGAATAATGCGCGCCCCGTTTTCCGGCCCAGACGCACCATGAGCACCGCTGCCGACGTCCACTTCTTTCCCCGCCTCACGATCGAACAGGTCGAGGAAGGCCATGAGCTGGCGCCGAAGTTCGACGAACATGGCCTGCTGCCCTGCGTGACCACGGCCTACGGGACGGGCGAAGTGCTCATGCTGGGCTACATGAACGCCGAGGCGCTCAAGAAAACCATCCTGACCGGCGAAGCGCACTACTACAGCCGCTCGCGCAAGACGCTGTGGCACAAGGGCGCCACCAGCGGCCTCGTGCAGAAAGTCGAGGAACTGCGCATCGACGACGACCAAGACGCCATCTGGCTGCGCGTATCGGTCAACGGCGACGCCAGCTGCCACGTCGGTTACCGCTCCTGCTTCTACCGCTCGGTGCCCTCGGGCGAAGCCGGCGCCAAGGGCGAGCTGCATTTCGAAGAAAGCGAAAAGACCTTCGACCCCAAGGCCGTCTACGGCGACGCGCCGAACCCGACGATTCTGTAATCGGTTGCATCGCCGGGCCCTCGTGTCCCGGCTTTTCAGGGGTCGGCCGGGGCGTTCCACCAACGCGCCGCGCCGAGCCGGTATTCGCTGACGCTCCACCCCTTGCCATCCGGCACGGCGCGCAAGGCGCCCGATACGCCGGTGACGTAGGTCCGCGCCCCGATCTCGCGATAACGCGCCACCACCTCCGGGCGCGGATGACCGAAACGGCTGCGCCAGCCGGCGCCAAAAATCACCACCTCGGGCGACACGGCCGCCACCAGCTCCGCCGTCGACGAACTGCGGCTGCCATGGTGCGGCGCCACCAGCAGGCTGGCGGACAGCGCTTTCGCATGCGCGCCGAGCAGGCGGCGCTCGGCGGCGCGCTCGATATCGCCGGTCAGCAGCAGGCGATGCGCGTCGCTGCTCACGGCGAGCACGCAGGAGCCGTCGTTGTCGCTCCAGGCCGCGTCGTCGGGATGCAGCACCTCGAAAGCCACGCCATCCCATTCCCAGCGCTGGCCGTCGCGGCAAGGCACCCCGGTCTTGGCACCGAAGGCCTGTTCGGCCCCGATCAGCCGGCGCACCGCAGGCAGGCCGCCCGCATGATCCTGGTCGTCGTGCGAAATCATCAGGGCATCGAGCCGGCCGACGCCCCGCCCCAGCAGAAACGGCACCACCACCGATTCGCCCGCGTCGAAGCCATCCTCGACCGCAGGGCCGGCGTCGTAGAGCAGCGTGTGATGCGCGGTCTGCACGACCACGGCCAGTCCCTGCCCCACGTCGAGCACGGTGACCTCGAAGTCGCGTTCTGGCGCGGGGCGCGGCGGCCATAGCAGCGGCAGCAGGCACAACAGGCCCAGTGGGCGCAGAGGCACTCCGCGCGGTGCCAGCAGCAGCACGATGCCGAATGCCGCCAGGGCCAGCGCCAGCAGCGGCGGACTCGCCGCCCACCACGCCAGCCCGACCGTTGAATTAGATGTTACAGGCGCACTAAAGACCTCTGGTAATATCACAGGCGGTGCGGCAATTTCATCAACTGGCGCTATAACCGCTGGTTCGACGTTAGCCTCAACGACGACTTTGACGCTGGGTTTGGGAGATAAGCTTGTGGCGGCAGACTACGACAGATTGCGGATCACTTTGCTGGGCACGGGCATTCCG
>JALRLM010000038.1 GCA_023254435.1 Hydrocarboniphaga sp. | reverse complement strand
TGCCGAACTGCTCGTAGAAGCTGGCGTAGTCGTCGGGCTTGTTGGTCGCCATGTCGTCGAGCAGGTCGAGCACGCGCTTGACCAGCGCGGCGCGAATCTTGTCGACCGTGCGATTGCCTTGCAGGATTTCGCGCGAGACGTTGAGCGGCAGATCGGCGGTATCGACCAGACCGCGCACGAAGCGCAGGTAGGACGGCAGCAGCTCGGCCGCGCGGTCCATGATGAAGACGCGCTTCACGTACAGCTTCACGCCGCGCTGCTGGTCGCGATCCCACAGATCGAACGGCGCGCGCGTCGGGATGTAGAGCAGCGAGGTGTACTCGAGGTTGCCTTCGACCTTGTGATGCGCCCAGGCCAGCGGCGCCTCGTAGTCGTGCGTCAGATGCTCGTAGAAGCCCTTGTAGTCGTCCTCGCTGATCTCGGACTTGGAACGCGTCCACAGCGCGCGCGCCTGGTTGATCGCCTCGGGTTCGCCCTCGGCCTTGCGCAGCTTGATCGGCAGGCCGATGTGATCGGAATACTTGCGCACGATGTCCTGCAGGCGATGTTCTTCGAGAAACTCCTTCTCGTCGTCACGCAGATGCAGGATCACCTCGGTGCCGCGCTCGGCCTTGTCACCGGACTCGAGCGTGTAATCGCCCTCGCCGGTCGATTCCCAGACCGTCGCCTCGCCATCGGCGCGACGGGTTCTGACCGTGACCTTGTCGGCCACCAGGAACGCCGAATAGAAACCCACGCCGAACTGGCCGATCAGCTGCGCATCCTTGGCCTGGTCGCCCGACAGCGACTCCATGAACTTCTTGGTGCCCGAGCGCGCGATGGTGCCGAGATTGTCGACCACCTCTTCGCGCGACATGCCGATGCCGTTGTCGCGAATCGTCAGCGTGCCGGCGAACTTGTCGGCCTGCAGCTCGACGTTCAGCTCGCCATCGATCAGATCGGGCTGCTGGATCGCCGCGAAACGCAGCTTGTCGCAGGCATCGCTGGCATTGCTGATGAGCTCGCGAAGGAAGATTTCCTTGTTCGAATACAGCGAGTGAATCATCAGGCGCAGCAGCGAGCGCGTCTCGGTCTGGAACTCGTGGCGCTCAGCGTGACGTTCGGCGGTCATGGCGAATCGGGCCTCTCTTTGGAAGTCTTGGGACGCAGACGTAGTGGGGATCGAATGAGCGGCTTCAAGAGCCGGAGACGGCGCCGACATGGGCCGGCTGCCGAAAACATCGTGGTGCGACTGGCCGGAATCGAACCGGCACGCCGTTACCGGCGGGAGATTTTAAGTCTCATGCGTCTACCAATTTCGCCACAGTCGCGACGCAGCGCCTATTTTGCCCGCCGGTTCGCGCACTTGCACGCGGCGAAGCCGGCTCAGGGTTCGATTGCGCCCCACTTGCGCCAGACACCCGGCGAGCCGGCCTCGACGCAGATCCAGCCCACGTGACCGCCCGGCTGCGGCACGTCGGCCCAGCGCAGCCAGCCCTGCGGCCAGTCGCCCGCCGTCGGCGGCGCCTCGCCGCTGTCCTGCCTGGGCAGGCGATTCCAGCGTGATTGGCCGTGGAACTGCAGCTGCCCGCTATCGGACGAGATGTAGACGTCGCTTTCGAGATCGCTTAACGACGCTGCACGACCGGCGACATCGGGCTTGTAGGGCAAGGCCATGCGGCCGATCACGCGCAGGCTGTCGGGGTTGGACGACCAGAGCTGTGAGAATTCGCGCGTCTCGCCCGGCGGCGGCAACACGAAGGCCGACAGCAGCTTCTGCGAAACACGCTGATGATGCAGGCGAATCAGCACCAGCCCGCTGCCGAGCGCCCGCAGGCGCAGCCTGAACTGCCCCCTGGCTTCACCGGCCACCGCCGACAGATGCACGTGTAGCGGGCCTGCGCTGCGATACAACTGCACGGTGTCGTAGGCCTTGCCGGTGGCGGAATTCTCGAGTCGCACTTCGAAGCACGAGCCCTCCTGCCCGCCGTCGCCAGCCACTTCGAGCACGGCCGAATAGAACGCCTCCACGCCTGCGGCGACCTTGATCGCGGCGATGTCCTGGTAGACCGAGGATCCGGCTGGCATCACCAGCGCACGCGCCGCCGGTGACGACGAGAACGCCGCGACCATCGGCATCGGAAACGGCTGGAACACCGCGAAACCGGGCGCGCCCTCGTGCACCCATGGTGCCGGGGCCCGGGTGTTGATGTCGGTCGCGAAGCTCGGATGCAGCAGCAGATTGCTGGGGACGCCAGGCGCCGACAGCGGGCTGCCCTGCGCGACGGAATTGCCGGCGCCGAAACCGAAGGGTCCGTTCTCCAGGCATTTGTTGATGAGCCGCTTGGGCGTCGCGCCGCGCGGCGTGTGCAGGCAATCGAGCATCAGCGTGCGCGAGTTGGGCATGCCGCCCATGCGCAGCACGATGAGTTCGTCGGCATCGCCTGGCGTGCCCGACGAG
>JALRLM010000006.1 GCA_023254435.1 Hydrocarboniphaga sp. | reverse complement strand
CGATGCCGTGGCCCAGGCGCGGCAGCGGCTGGTCGGCGATCACCTCGCCCAGCCGCGTCGAACCGTCGAACAGTTCGCCGTGGTAGCGCAGCAGCACGGGCTCGCCCCAGCGCAGCTCGAAATCGCCGTCGCCACCGAACTGCAGCGAAGGCCGCTGGCCTTGCTCGATGCGACCCTCGAGCAGGCTGCGTCCATCGGCCGCATGCAGCTCGATGCCGCTGAAGCCATAGGCGGCGAAAGCGCGCAGCTCGGCGCGCAGCCGGCTGTCGATCGTGGCATCGGGCGCGCGATTCCAGGTCGACACCAGCTCGATCATCGCCGGCCGGTTGATGATCAGCGCGGCCTTGGCACGACGCGATTCGAGACTGCCGGCAAGCAGGCCGATGGAATCGTCGAGCGTCAGCATCAGGCTGCGGCTCAGCGTGTTGGCGCTGTAGCGCTGCAGCAGCAGATAGCCCGGCAACGCGGCGGCGACGGCGACGGCGGCCATGATCCAGGCGCCGACGGTGGCGATACGGCGATCGTCGTCGCGCTGGCGCGTGGGCTTGCGAAATGCCTGCCGGCCCACGAACAGCAGTCCCAGCCCGAGCAGGATGAAGCCCAGCGCTGTGGTCGGCGCCATCAGGCTCAGCGCATGCTGCTTGTAGAGCAGCCGGTAGTGCACGGCGTGGCCCAGCAGGGCGACGAAGCCGAGCAGGGAGATCAGATGCACCAGCACACCGTGGACGCGCCGCGCATGGCGCCCGGCGTCGGTCCTGATCAGCAGCAGCGCGATGCCCGCGCTGATAAAGCCCAGGCTCGGCAGCAGCGACATGCTGCCCGGGTGCGGATTGCCGTCGTCGATCCAGTCGTACCAGGCCTGCGGAAGCACGCTCAGGCCGGGCGGCAGCAGCAGCATGCCCAGGCAGTGGATCGCGCCGAGCAGCGTCACGGCCAGCGCCAGCGCCCGCTGCGCGGTGCCGCCGACGGCGGCACGCAGGGCCAGGCCGCAGATCAGGAAGGCCACCGCCGTGCTGATGACCATCACGCGCATGCCCGGCACCAGCTGCAGCAGCCCGGTCTGGCGCAGTGCCCAGCCGGCCAGCGTAAACAGCGCGAGCACGACCAGCGCCAGACCCAGGTAACGCGGCAGCACTTCGGGTCTCGGGGTGGAGCGCGATGATGACGGTGGAATCAGCACGAGATTCGAGGGATGTGGGCGGCCCCGACCGGGATCGTGGAACGAAAAGGCCACATCTTGCGCTCCTTGGGCAGACCACGGGCCATAGAGCATTTATACTCGGGATCATTAACCGATCGTTCGATTGCGTGGAGACGCCATGACGAACAACGCCACCGTGTCATATCTGTCGTCCGCCCGTTCCGGAGCGGCTCCTGCCAGCGGGGACCATGTCCAAGTGTTCGAGCGACAGCGCGATACCGCGCTGCGCCTGCGCAGCTCCTCGCTGGCCGAGCGTGCGTCCAAGATCCGCCGCCTCAAGCAGGCCGTACTCGACGCCCGGCCGCTGTTCTACGAAGCCGGCATGCAGGACTTCAAGAAGCCGGCCGCCGAGATCGATCTGACCGAAATCCTGCCCGTGGTGGCCGAGGCCAACGACGCCCTGCGCCACTTGAAGCGCTGGATGAAGCCGCAGCGCGTCATGCCGACGCTGATGATGTTCGGCACCCAGGGCTGGGTGCAGCATGAACCCAAGGGACGCTGCCTGATCATGTCGCCGTGGAATTACCCGGTGAACCTGACCTTCGGCCCGCTGGTCTCGGCCATCGCGGCCGGCAACACGGTGATCCTCAAGCCTTCGGAGATGACGCCGCATCTGACCGCGGTGATGGTCAAGCTCGTGCGCGAGCTGTTCTCCGAGGACGAGGTGGCGATTTTCGATGGCGATGCCAGCGTCGCCACCGCGCTGCTCGAGCTGCCGTTCGATCACATCTTCTTCACCGGCAGCCCGGCCATCGGCAAGCTGGTGATGGCGGCGGCGGCCAGGCATCTGACCAGCGTCACGCTGGAACTGGGCGGCAAGTCGCCGACCATCGTCGACGCCAGCGCCGACCTCAAGGCCGCCGCCAAAAACATTCTCTGGGGCAAGTACACCAACAACGGCCAGACCTGCATCGCGCCCGACCACATCTACGTGCACGAGAACGTCAAGGACGAGTTCGTGCGCCTGTGCCGCGAAACCCTCGCGAGCGCCTACGGCGACAGCGCGAGTTCGCAGATGGGCTCGCCGTATCTGGCGCGCGTGGTCAATACGCGCCACACGCAGCGACTGGCTGGCCTGCTCGACGATGCCCGCGCCAAGGGCGCCGTGGTGCTCGCGGGCGGCGACGTCAGCGAGCGCGACTGCTTCGTCGCACCGACGCTGCTGACCAATATCCCGCCGCAGGCCCGCATCATGAGCGAGGAAATCTTCGGCCCGCTGCTGCCGATCGTGGGCTATTCGAAGCTCGATACCGTGATCGCCGAAATCAACGCTGCGCCCAAGCCGCTGGCGCTGTATGTCTGGAGCCGCGACGAATCATCGATCCGCTCGGTGCTGTCACGCACCAGCGCCGGTGGCACCTGCATCAATCACTCGGTGGTGCAGTTCATACACGGCAAGCTGCCGTTTGGCGGCGTCAACAACTCCGGCATCGGCAACGCGCATGGCCTCTACGGCTTCAAGGCCTTCAGCCACGAGCGCGCCGTGGTGCGCAATCGCTATCAGCTGGCCTCGCTGTTCTATCCGCCGTACACGGGCTTCACGCGCCGCGTCGCGGCGCTGCTGCTGAAGCTGGTCTGAGGCCTTCGACGCAAGACATCGATCGGCGGCGCCGCCGATCGATGTCCTCAGCTGCCGACCGGCAGCACATGCAGCGGCAGCGGTGCCGGCGGTAGCGGCACCGAGGCCAGCTCGGCCATGCAGCGCGCGATCTCGCGCTCGCCCATCACCGTCTCGGACGCGCCGTTCTTCTTCAGGTAGGCCTCGTCGGTCACCGAGTGCGCGCGCGCCACGATGTACAGATTCGGGTTGCGCTCGCGCGTGAGCTTGATGATGTGCGCCGCCTCGAGCACGTTGGGCATCGCCACCAGCAGCGTGGCGGCGCGCTCCACCCCGGCCGAGGCCAGCAGGTCGGGCGCCACGGCGTTGCCGTAGATCACCGGCAGGCCACGCTCGCGCGCATTGTCGGCCGGGCCGTCCTGGGTCTCGATGACGACGATGTCGAGCTTGTGCGGCATGAGGCCGTCGGCGATCAGCGAACCGACGCGACCGAAGCCGACCAGGATGATGTGGTTCTTCCAGGTCAGCGGCGCCATCGGCCGGGGCCGTGCCTCGGCGGTCTTGCGCTCGGAGCGATCCAGCAGCACGAACAGCAGCGGATTGATCAGGATCGACAGGATGGCGCCGGCCAGGATCAGGTCCTGCGCGGCCTTGGGAATGAGCTCCAGGTCCAGGCCCATGGCGGCGAGGATGAACGAGAACTCGCCGATCTGCGCCAGGCTCGCGGCGATGGTGGCGGCCACCGGCGTCGGATGGCCGAACAGGCGCACGATGGCAAAAGCCGCGATCGACTTGCCGAGCACGATGATCAGGCACACCGCGAGCACCTGCAGCGGCTCGCGCACGAGGATGCTCGGATCGAACAGCATGCCCACGGAGACGAAGAACAGCACCGCGAAGGCGTCGCGCAGCGGCAGCGAATCGGCCGCCGCATCGTGCGAAAGCTCGGATTCGTTGAGCACCATGCCGGCGAAGAAGGCGCCCAGCGCGAAGGACACGCCGAACAGCATCGCCGAACCGAAGGCCACGCCCAGCGCGATCGACAGCACCGACAGCGTGAACAGCTCCTTGGAGCCGCTGCGCGCCGCCAGTTCCAGCGCGCGCGGAATCACGCGGCGACCCACGAGCAGCATCAGCGCGACAAACGCCGCGACCTTGCCCAGCGTCAGCGCGATGGTGAGGCCGAGACCGGCCGCGTCCCCCGATTCACCGGCGTCGTGCGCGAACACCGGCAGCAGCACCAGCGCGAGCACCATCGCCAGGTCTTCGACGATGAGCCAGCCTACGGCGATCTTGCCGCGCGGCGTCTCGACCAGTCTTCGTTCCTCTAACGCCCGCAGCAGCACCACGGTACTGGCCACCGACAGCGCCAGGCCAAACACGATGCCCGCGCCCCAACCCCAATCGAGCAGCCAGGCCATGACCGCACCCATGGCGGTGGCGACGGCGATCTGCACGAGCGCGCCTGGGATGGCGATGTGCTTGACCGACAGCAGATCGTCCAGCGAGAAATGCAGGCCCACGCCGAACATCAGCAGGATCACGCCGATTTCGGCCAGCTGCGGAATCAGCTCCTGATCGGCGACATAGCCTGGCGTGAACGGGCCGACGACGACGCCCGCCAGCAGATAGCCCACGAGCGGCGACAGGCGGATGCGGCTGGCGATGGACCCCAGCACGAAGGCGAGCACGATGCCCGCGCAGATGGTGGCGATCAGCGGCGTGTGATGGGGCATGGCGTCTCGCGGCCTCGTTGTCTTGTCGGCTTCCTGAACGATTGCGTCAGGGCCTGATGAATTCCGTTTCCTTCGGCGGTCACCCGCCCCGCGGCGCCAAGCAATGCCACGGCCCCGAGTGGAGCGCCCCACCTGCGCGAGGCCGGTTTGCTTCGATCGCGCCCGCGAAACTCGCCGGGTCGGCGGGTTACTTCTTTTCGACCGGCGTTTCGGCCGGCGCTGGCGTGGCCGCGGGCATCTTCTTGAGCAGTAGCTTGAGCACGGGATCGTCGTCCTTCTGCTGCTCGGCCTTGATCACGATGTAGCCGTGCTCGGGCGACAGCCAGAACTGCGAGCGGCGATTTTTGTTGTCGATGCGATCGAGCCGCGTGGTGCGGAAAGTGCCGGCCGGCACCTTCACTTCCTCATGCGCCTTGACCTGGAACACGTAGCTGTCGAGCTTCTTGCGGTCGGCGAAGATCACTTCCTTTTCGCCTTCGGGTTCCTTGCCCGACGCGGCTTGCTCGGACAGCAGCCAGTCGCGCAGCACCAGCTGCAGGCTCAGGCGATCGACCACCTCGTCGGTGAGCGGCTGCACGTTGCCGTTCTGCCAGGTCACTTCACGCTTGCTCCAGTCGAAGCGCAGCGAGAAGTTCTCTTTCGACGCGCCGACGCCGCTACGGTTGAAGCGGTAGGCGATCGGCCGCATGCGACCTTCGAGCACGCAGACGTGGCTTTGTTCCAGGATGTCGCCCGACAGCCAACGCAGCCAGGACTTAGGAAACGCTTCCTGGCTGTAGTACCAGCAGTCGGGCGTGCCCGCGGGCTTGAGCTCGATCTTGCCGTCGCCGAGTTCGGTGTCGCCACGATAGACGTCGTACTGCAGCGAATGCGCGACGAGCAGGTTCGGCGACAGCGCCGAAGCCGAGACGGCGAACAATGAACCAGCCGCCAGCACGGCCAGCTGCCGGAGACGACGGGCGGGTCGGAAGCAGGAAGTTGCGCTCATAGCCCTATAAGGCTACCGGACTTCGGCGTCGGAAAGAACCGCAGCCGTCCGCCATCGCCGATGGGCATGAAAAAGCCGGGCGATGCCCGGCTTTTTCATGCAGCGCGCTTCAGGCCACGCGATGGCGATTGCCGCCGGAGAATTCGAGCACCTTGGCGCGTTCGGCCTCGGCGGCGCCCACCGAGAAATCGCCCTTGATGTACTCGGGCGCAAAATCGTCGGTCAGGATCACCTCGTAGCGCAGTGCGTCGTACTCGGCCACGAGAGCGGCTTCCTCGGGATTCAGCAGGCCTCTGGCCACCGCTTCCTTGAGGCGCGACGCAGTGTCGCCACTGGCGAACTCGCCCTTGGACAGCGCCTTGAAGAACTTGGTGTACGGCGCCTCGGCCGTCTGCAGCATCGCGAAGGCCTGCTCGAGCTTGGAGACGGCGTCGTGCTCGCCGCCGTTGCGGAACACCAGATGGCTCATGCGATCACGCAGGTCGGACGGCTCCATCATGGCGTCGGCCAGCTTCTGGTTCAGACGATCCGACACTGGCTGATAGCGGTTGCCGAGCGGAAACACCGCCAGGCGCAACATCGCCGCCACGCCGCGCGACGGGAAGTTCTCGAAGAAACCTTCGAAGGCCTTGGCAATCTCGTACAGGCAGTTGTCGAGCGCCCAGCGTGCGTGGTCGAGTTCCTCGGCCTTCTGGCCGTTTTCGACGTAGAACTTGATCACCGCGCAGCCGATGTAGAGCTGCGAGAGCACGTCGCCGAGTCGGGCCGACAGACGCTCCTTGCGCTTGAGCTCGCCGCCGAGCACGCCCATGGTCACGTCGCTGGTGAAGGCCAGCGCGGCCGAGAAGCGTTCCAGCTGCTTGAAGTACGGCGCCATCGCACCGGGCAGCGGCGACTTCGCCAGCGCCGAGCCGGTGAGGCCCAGCGTCAGCGCGCGCACGCCGCGGTTGATCGAGAAGCCCACGTGGCCGAACAGCAGCTTGTCGAAGGCCGCCAGATCGTTCTCGCGCGCGGCTTCCATCTCCGGGAACACGTACTCGTGGCAGCGAATCGCGCCCTGGCCGAAGATCATCAGGTTGCGTGTGAGAATGTTGGCGCCTTCCACCGTGATCGCCACCGGCACCACCTTGTAGGCAGTGGCGATGGGATTGCGCGGACCCTGCTGGATGCCGCGACCGGACAGCACGTCCATCGCATCCGTCACCGATTTCCGCAACAGCTCGGTCATGTGGTACTTGGCAATCGCGGTCACCACCGACGGCGCGCAGTGATCGACCGCCGACGCCGTCAGCACGCGCATGGCCTCGAGCGTGTAGGCATTGCCGGCAATGCGGCCGGTGGCTTCCTGCACACCCTCGAACTTGCCGATCGCCATCTTGAACTGGCGACGCACGCGGCTGTAGGCGCCGGTCATGCGAAACGCCGCCTGACCGCCGGCCGTGGCCAGCGCCGGCAGCGAAATGCCACGACCGGCCGACAGGCACTCGACCAGCATGCGCCAGCCTCTGCCGGCCATGCTCGGGCCGCCGATGATCCAGTCCAGCGGAATGAAGACGTCGCGGCCGAAGATCGGGCCGTTCATGAAAGCCGCACCCGGAAAGTGGCGGCGACCGATCTGGATGCCTTCGTGCTTGGCCGGCACCAGCGCACAGGTGATGCCGTAATCGCTCCTGGTCTTGTCGCCCAAAAGACCCTGCGGGTCCTTGAGGTTGAAGGCCAGGCCGACCACGGTCGCGACCGGCGCCAGCGTGATGTAGCGCTTGGAGAAGTTGAGCTTGATACCGAGCGTGCGCTGGCCTTCGTGCTCCCCAAAGCAGACCACGCCGGAGTCCGGCATCGCGGTGGCATCGGAGCCCACTTCCGGGCCCGTGAGGCCGAAGCAGGGAATCTCCTCGCCCGAGACCAGGCCCGGCAGCCACTGCTTTTTCTGCTCGTCGGTGCCGTAGTGCATCAGCAGCTCGCCCGGACCCAGCGAGTTGGGCACCATCACCGTCACCGCCAGCGAGATATTGCGCGTAGCGAGCTTGGTCACTACGGCCGACTGCGCGGCAGCCGAGAAGCCCAGGCCGCCGTATTCCTTCTTGATCAGCATGGAGAAGAAGCCCTTCTCCTTGATGTAGGCCCAGGCCTGTGGCGGCAGGTCCTTGTCCTCGAACTCCACCTTCCAGTCGTCGACGAGCTTGCAGAGCTCTTCGCACTCGTGGTCGAGGAAGCGCTGTTCCTCGTCGGTGAGCTTGGTGTAGCTGAAGGTCAGCAGCTTGGACCAGTCGGGACGACCACGGAACATTTCGGCTTCGAGCCAGACATCACCGGCCTCGAGCGCTTCGCGCTCGGTGGACGACATTTCGGGCAGCACCTTCTTGAAGGCGGCGAAGATCGGCCGGGTGATCAGTGCACGGCGCAGCGGCACGATATTGAGCAGCAGCAGCACGGCCAGCGGAATGCCCAGCACGACGATACCCGTCGTGCCCAGCGCACCGCTGGCGACACCGCCGGCGTAGGCCAGACCGCTGGCGGCGGTCCACAGCCACAGCGGCGCCCCGACGTAGGCCAGAACCCAGGCCACGGCGACGATGGCAATAAGAGTCAGGAGTACCGACATGACACGCTCCTAAAGGATTGAGAAGAAAGTTCGGGAGGACCGCGTTCAGGCGCTCAGGCGCTCAGGCGGTCGTGAACACTCTGGCCGCCGGTCAGCGCCGAAGCACTTTCGCCTCCGAGATCGCGCGGCAGCAGGGTCTTGATCAGGAACCTCAGATAGTCGTTGAAGTCGGAGCCGGTGGGCAGCGCGTCGGGGTTGTCGCGGCGCATGCGCACGGTGCCGATGTAGGTGGAATAGGCCAGCGTCGCCCAGTAGCGCGCCTCGGCCTCGTTGAGACCCAGCGCCCGATACCCGTCCTGCACGTAGGAGCGCCAGCACTCGGTGACCCGCTGCACGCAGGCGCGGGCGACGGTGTTCTCGGATCCCGACAGCGCCAGCAGCACGCGCTCGGAGCGCTGATCGGTATTGGCCAGCTGGCGGAACAGCGTGAGCATGCGCTCGCGTGGGTCGGCCGCGCTTTCGGCGCGAGCGATGGTATCGGCGGTCTCGTGGCGCTCCCACAGTTCCAGAGCGGCGTGCAGCAGCGCCTCGCGATGCGTGAAGTGCCAGTAGAAGCTGCCCTTGGTTACGTTGAGGCGTCGCGCGAGCGGCTCCACGGCCACGGCCTCGATGCCGTTTTCAGCGATGGCGTCCAGGGCGGCTTCGGCCCAGTTGGCGGCGGTGAGCGTGGCTCGGCTGGCTTTGGTTTCGGTCATTGCGGGTACCCGTACGGCTGCGTATCTAAATGAAAACATCTTACCGATACGCTGCAGTATGGGACAAGGATGGAAGCTGAATCAGTCGCCTTGGCGACAATCCCGAGCGTCCGCGCAGACGCTGGCCGCTGCGCCTGTGCCTCGCGCCGATGGTGCAAAAAAACCGCCTTGAACCCGGGCCGGAGCCCGCAGGTCTATGTGCTATCGTCGCCAGACGAGCCCACGAGGCTCGTTATTTTTCTGCCACGCGTTTTTGGAGTGTTCGCATCCATGCCTAACCGGCTTCGTGTTCCGCTGGCGCTCGCCGTCGGCGTCGTCATCGGTACCTGCGCCAGCCTCACCAGCGGCGTGCTCGCCGAAAAGACCGCCGCAAACCAGGCCGCCGATGTCGGCGCGCTGCCGGTCAAGGATCTGCAGAACTTCGTCCGCGTCATGGAGATGATCAAGCAGGGCTACGTGGAGCCCGTGGACGACAAGAAGCTGCTCGACGACGCCATGCGCGGCATGCTGTCGGGCCTCGATCCGCACTCGGCCTATCTGGCCGGCGAGGAGTACACGAGCTTCGAAACCAGCATCAAGGGCGAATTTGGCGGCCTGGGCATCGAAGTGCAGATGCAGGACGGCCTCGTGCGCGTGATCTCGCCGATCGACGACACGCCCGCCGCCAAGGCCGGCATCAAGCCCGGCGACTACATCATCAAGATCGACGACCAGCCCGTGAAGGGTCTGTCGCTGACCGAAGCCGTCGGCAAAATGAAGGGCACGCCCGGAACCAAGGTGGTGCTCAGCGTGGCGCGCGACGGCGCCACCGATTACCTATGCCCGGCTCCCCTGCCCGATGACACCTCCCGGGACATTCAGGCGCTCGCGCTCCAGGCATTCCAAGCCGTGGGGGGCCGGGCTTACGGGCGTATCGATGTTATGTTGCCGAGCAAGGGA